>DATBYR010000025.1:0-18412 GCA_036513565.1 Methylocella sp.
TCCTGCCTATATCGTGCCGCGCGGCGACGGGCGCTTCATGATTGGGGCGACGATGATTGAAAACGAGGAGGCAGGCCGGATCACCGCGCGTGCCATGTTGGAATTGCTTGGCGCCGCCTATTGCCTGCATCCGGCTTTCGCCGAGGCGGAAATCGTCGAGACGGGCGCGGGCGTGCGGCCGGCGTTTCCCGACAATCTGCCAAAAATCCGCCGCGATGGGCGCAAGGTTTATGTCAACGGGCTTTACCGGCATGGCTTTTTGCTGGCCCCCGCGCTCGCACGCAGGGCCGTGCAAGCCGTGCTCGAAGACGCCTATTTTCCGGAGGTCATGGATGCGCATCCACGTCAACGGCAAAGCGCTTGACGTCACGGCGGCAACGCTCGGCGCGCTGTTGCGCGAACTCGATTACGAGGACGGCGCCATCGCGACCGCGCTTAATCAGAATTTCGTCCGTAAGACCGATCGCGGCAAGACGCCATTGAAAGAGGGTGACGCGGTCGAGATTCTCGTGCCGCGTCAGGGAGGCTAACATGGGGGCTGATTTGGGCTCGGACCGTCTAACCCTCTACGGCGTCGAATTCTCCTCGCGGCTGCTGGCTGGAACCGCGCAATATCCCTCGCCCGCGATTCTTTCCCGCGCCATCGCGGCGGCTAAAGCCGGGATCGTGACGGCATCGCTCAGGCGCGAATCGGGGGGCAGCCGCGCCGGCGAACGCTTCTGGTCGCTGATCCGCGAACTTGGCGTCCGGGTTCTGCCCAATACCGCCGGGTGCCAGAGCGTGAAGGAAGCGGTGACCACCGCACAAATGGCGCGCGAGGTTTTCGACACGCCCTGGATCAAGCTCGAAGTCATCGGTGAGGAAGACAGTTTGCAGCCCGATGTCTTCGGTCTCGTCGAGGCGGCGTCGATTCTCACCCGCGAAGGGTTTCAAGTTTTTCCTTACACCACCGAGGATCTTGTCGCGGCCGAAAGGCTTCTTGCGGCGGGTTGTGAGGTTTTGATGCCTTGGGGATCGCCTATCGGATCGGGCCGAGGTCTCAATAATCCTTATGGGCTGAAATCGCTGCGAGCGCATTTTCCCAATGTGCCGCTGATCATCGATGCCGGGATCGGCGCGCCCTCGCATGCGGCGGCGGCGATGGAAATGGGTTTTGACGCGGTGCTCTCGAACACGGCCATCGCCAAGGCCGGCGATCCCGTAGGAATGGCCCGCGCCTTCGCGCTCGCGGTCGAGGCCGGGCGGATCGGGTATCGGGCCGATTTGATGCACGCGCGGGACATGGCGGCGCCTTCGACCCCGGTGATCGGACGCGCCTTCGGCGATCTCGCACGTGCTTGATCCATTCTATTTGATCGCCGACAGCGCGGCCTGGATCGCGCGGCTCTTGCCTATTGGCGTCCGGCTCCTGCAATTGCGGATCAAGGACAAGCCGGATGCTGCGATCCGCGCCGGGATTGAGAAAGCAAAGGCGCTTTGTGAGCGCCACGGCGCAAAACTCGTCGTCAATGATTATTGGCAGCAAGCGATCGACACCGGCTGCGATTTCATCCATCTCGGCCAGGGCGATCTCGCGACGGCGGACCTTTGTGCGATCCGTCGTGCGGGGATAAAATTCGGCGTCTCTACGCATGACGAAGCCGAGCTCGCGCGTGCTCTCGACGTAAGCCCGGATTATATCGCGCTTGGGCCGATTTATCCGACGATCCTGAAAGCCATGGCCTTCGCACCGCAGGGCTTGCCGCGGATAAAGGAATGGAAGAAGAAAATCGGCAAGATACCGCTCGTTGCGATCGGGGGGATCACGCTAGAGCGCGCCGTCGGCGTGTTGCAGGCTGGAGCGGACAGCGCCGCCGTGGTGACCGACATTTCTCTGAACGCCGACCCCGAACAACGCACGCGGGATTGGGTCAAGGCCACGCGGGGATTTGCCGAGCCCACGGCACAAGACAGGACTGCGGGGTGAGATTACCGGTCGACCACTTAGAAATACGCGGGCTTGAAAATTCAGAGGTGTCCGCCGGTAGCGTGACAGGTGCGAATTGCCATGGGCACCCCCTAAACAGGGGGCGCGCACGGAACGTAAAGTGCTACAATCAACACGAACTAAAATTATTCCGGCTTAGGGAGATACCCATGCGCCGCGTTTTGGCTTTGATGTTTGCAGTGTTGGCTTTGTCGATAGTGAGCCCCGCTATAGCGTGTCCGCAGGGAAGTCATCCCTGCGGCCCAACCTGCTGCCCTGGTGGCTAGTTAAAGGCGAATTGTAATTTAGTCGCGTGAGCTGAGTCTTCAGGGGATTCTGTATCTCGTGATTGGGAGAAAATCGATATGCGTAAATATATTATTGCGCTTGTTTCCGTAACAATATTTATCGGCAGTTCTTATGCAGTATATGCGTCAATCACATGGTCTGATAAGGATGACTTGGTCGCTACGTTGCCGGGCTATTCCTTAATTCCGTTAAATCCTCCAACGTCTGGCACGCCTGGATTGGGCGTGCTGTACTTTATCAAGCCAGACCTGCGTAGAGTTGATACGATATGCGAGCCGCCAAAAGAGCTGGTTGCAAAATATATTAGCATCATAGGTAGTGCTAATGTGAGGGGTAGGATCGATCATCAAGCAACTTATTCTTCTATGGTTAATGGGGTAATCGGCAAGATGACCGGCGGAAATGGCTCTTTCGACGATAGCCGATCTGACAGTTTGAATTATGAGTTTTCAGATGTACGACTATATAAAATAGAGATTGGCGCGGCCTTGAAATTATATGAAAAGATTATGGAAAGAGATGATTGTAAGTCTGCGGTAGTTCAGTATCAAAACGTGCCAGGCTATATATGTCAGGGTCTCCAAGTATTTGAAGCCACGGGATCTCTTTGGTTCGATTCCCAAGACGGCAAGGCGGCGAGTCTTAATGGAAATGCCAAGAAGGCGTTGGTAGAGTCGAAAATCACTGGTGGCACGAATGTCGGGCTTGTCGAACACAATGGAAAATATACAACTGGAAAGGCCTTGCAATGGGGCATTGAGATGACGCCCATTTGTCTTACCCCGCCCCGGGCGCGATCTTTACATACTTTGCCTCAAACCAAGTGGGAGAGAATACAGAATTTCATACAATATAATATAGTTGAGCGAATATTTCCAGCTGCTTAGGCATCGATGCAAACCTTCGGGTTCAACGCGGAGGCGTTGTGAGCACGGGGCTTTTGCCATTTAGGCGATCAGCACGCAGCCCCATCAACCCTCGTTTCGCGGTGGATTCCGCTCGAAGTACGAAAATTCCATTCACGGTGTCCGCTCCGGATTCGCCGTGGAGGCGGTCTGGGCACACTTTCACGGGCAGTCCAGCGCCGATATACTGTCTCGGCGTGCCTTTGCGTGCGGCGGACGCAGTTCATTCATTGCGCGGGCTCCGTCGCGAGAGAAGGGTTCTGAACCGGCGTTTCTTGATCCCGCGCTAAATAATCATGCACGACCAACGCCGAGCGTCACATCGGCGACGAATTGCGTACCCGAGAGCACATTTTGGACCGGACGTTTCGCGGCATTGCCCATCGCTTGGGCAAATAATTGAAGCGCCGCTGGTCCACTCCAGGCGCCCTTGAGCCTAACGTCTTGCCAGCGATAGCGCACAAGCTCGCAAATGCGTGGTTTCCATCCACGGATACCGCCTCAAGCGGGCATGTCGAGGAGACCGGCCGTGCCATCCGCTGCGCCGAACAAGAGCCTGCCGCCCGCGTGGTCCCAGGCAAGCGCACTAATGGCCCGCCTGCCCTCGGCGGGTGCGCGCACCAAAATCTCGGCGCCATCGGGGCTCCGGCAAAGCAGCAGAAGCCCGTCCTCATAGCCCTGCGCCACGACAAGCGATTTTGGGTGAAACGCGACGCAGGTGACTTTGACGCTTCTCACGCCGCATTCGAGCGGGGCTTTGTCGATCGGCCCGTCCTTATCCTTGAATGGCCACATAATCGCGGCATCGGCGCCCGACGTCGCCAGCCAATGGCCATCGCAGGACCAGGACAGCGAGCGCGTTTTCGCCGGATAGCCACTCATGCGCATGTCCTTTTTGTCGGCGACGCGCCAGGCATGCAGCGCGTTTTCCTGCATGGACGTCGCGAGAAAACGCCCGTCGGGGGACGTCGTTATCGAAAGATGCGAGCCTTTCCATTTGAATAGATCCGGCGGCGCGGCGGCATTCGGAAACCATAAGGTCGCGCCATCGTAATGGGCGATCGCGATCCGGTAGCCTTTCGGCATGAAGGCGAGCCCGCGCACGCTCGACGGCGCCGCAAAGGTCTTTATGCCGCCGGCGGGAACGCGCGAGCGCACATTCTTGCCGCTCGACCAGGCGATCGATCCATCATCACGCGCGGCAAGCGCATCGATCCATTTGCCTTTTTCATCCGCGATGTCTTGGACAGCGCCATCGACCGAGACCGCCACCACGCGGCCATCATCGCCCCCGGTGATGAATTTATCCCCCGAGGCGGCGGCGACAAGAATGGAAGCACCGGGATGCGCCGCGATGCGCTGTCCGGCTCCGGGCGTGGCGAGCAGCACGGTGCCGTCTTCGAGCGCAAGCGCTGGAACTTGTCCAAGGAAACCCGCCGCGGCAACGGGCGCGCCGGCGTCGAGCGGCGTGACATGGGCGGTTAGGGAGGAGGCGGCCACGATTTTATTCTTTTGCGCTTGCACGCCGCGGCATCGCTTCAAGCGTCACGCCGCGCAGCCCAAGAAGCCCTGGGTAATCTCGTCCTTTTTCAGATTGCGGCCGATGAAGACGAGCCGGCTCAGGCGTTTTTCTTGCGGTTTCCATTCGCGTTGGAGATCGCCGTCGAGAAGCATGTGCACCCCCTGAAATACGAAGCGCTTGGGCTCGTTCTTGAACGCGAGTATGCCTTTCGAGCGCAAGATCGACGTGCCCTCCGTTTGCACATAGTTTTGCAGCCAGGACATGAATTTTTCCGGATCGATATCGCCTTCAAAAGACAGAGACACCGATTGCATGTCTTCGTCATGATAATGTTTTAAGCCGTGCCGCGCGTGGCGATCATGGCCGCCGCGATGCTCGTGGCCGTGATCATGATGATCTTCGGCGTGGAGAAATTCCGGCTCGATTTCGAGGATGCGGTCGAGGTCGAAGGCGTTGCGGCCTAGCACGGCCTCGAGAGCCACCGCGCAATTCACGGTCTTGTGCAATTTCGCATAAGGGTTGATCGCGCGGATACGCGCTTCGATCTCGCCAACTTCGTCGGCGCCAACGAGATCGGTCTTGTTGAGGATAATGACATCGGCGAAGGCAATCTGGTTCTTGGCCTCCGGCGCGTCCTTGAGCCGCTCAGTGAGCCATTTGGCGTCGGCGACGGTGACGACCGCATCGAGCCTGGCGGCATCGCGCACATCGGCATCGACAAAAAAGGTCTGCGCCACGGGGGCGGGATCGGCAAGACCTGTCGTCTCGACGAGGATCGCGTCGAACTTGCCCTTGCGCTTCAGCAAGCCTTCGACGATGCGGATGAGATCGCCGCGCACCGTGCAACAGATGCAGCCGTTGTTCATTTCAAACACTTCCTCGTCGGCGCCGACGACGAGATCGTTGTCGATGCCGATTTCGCCGAATTCATTGACGATGACAGCGAATTTCCGGCCGTGGTCCTCGGAAAGAATGCGGTTCAAAAGGGTAGTTTTGCCGGCGCCGAGATAGCCGGTGAGAACGGTAACCGGAATTTTTTCGGCCATGCAAAACTCCGCTAGCTTATCGTCAGGCCGGGGCGCGCCGCCTGGTGGAAAGCGCGGCAGACGCAGAAAACCACGGGTTTTCTCGGCAAGCTTGTCTTTAAATTGCTCGCGCCCGTCAAGGCCGCCCGCTAGTTCGCCAGCGCGGCGGAGAGTTCCCTAACATTATTGCGCATCATGTCGATGTAAGTCGAAGCCGGCCCGTGTGGCGGCGAAAGCGCATCGGAATAAAGCGTGCCACCGACCGTCGCGCCGGATTCAGCGGCGATGCTTCGCACGAGCCTTGGGTCGGTCACGTTCTCCAGAAACACCGCCGGAATCTTCTCTGCCTTAATCTGGCGAATGATTTTGGCGACATCGCGGGCGCTCGCCTCGGTCTCGGTGGAGATACCTTCTGGCGCGATAAAGCGGAAACCATAGGCCGTGCCGAAATAGCCGAAGGCATCGTGCGTCGTGATAATTTGCCGCCGCCCAGGCGGAATTTTGGCGATTTCCCTCTTGACCTCGGCATCGAGCGCGTCGAGCTTGCCGAGATAGATCTCCGCATTGGCGCGATAGGCTGCTTCTCCTGCCGGGTCGGCGGCGATCAGTCCGTCGCGGATATTGGCGGCATAGATCTTGGCGTTGGCGATCGATTGCCACGCATGCGGGTCCGGCCCGATACGCCCTTCCTCGCGCATCACTTGCGGGTTTATGGCCTTCGTCGCAACAATCACCGGCGCCCTGGCGCCAGACGCCTTGATCAGACGATCGATCCAGCCTTCGAGACCGAGGCCATTCACCAAAATGAGTCGCGCAGCACTCAGTTTTTCCGCGTCGGCAGGCTTTGGCTGGTAGACATGGGTGTCGCCATCGGGGCCAACAAGCGCGGCGACTTCGATCCGGTCGCCGCCGACGTTGCGGGCGAAATCGGCAAGAATCGAGAAGCTCGCGATAACCGGCAATTTGGCTGAGATTTGCGCGCGGACGGGCACGGCGCCGGCCATGGTCAGCGAAACCAAAATACAATTTATAGCATAACGTACACGTGCCATGAATATGTCCATGCGTTGAGGCGAATTAGCCTTCCAAATGCCGCCCCGTCCTAAAGTGGCGGAGAAGGCCGCCTGCCGGACCGAACACAAGCGCCAGCAGATACAGGAGGCCCGCCATTAGGATAATCAGCGGACCGGTTGGCAGGCCGGCGTGAAATGAGACGATGAGCCCGGCAACGCCCGCGAGTATTCCCTGCGCCGCCGCGACTCCGATCATTGCGGTCATGTCTTGGGTGATAAGCCTTGCCGAAGCCGCGGGCAGCATCATCATGCCCACCGCGAGCAAAGTGCCGAGCGCGTGAAATCCGCCGACGAGGTTTAAAACGACAAGCGTCAAAAAAATGATCTGCACCGGGCCGCCGCTGCGGCTGACGGAGGCGAGAAATCCGGCATCGACCGTCTCTAGCACTAGGGGCCGGTAGAGCGCGGCGAGCGCGGCGAGCGTCACGCTCGCGATCGCGGCGAGCAGGATCAGGGTCGCATCGTCAAGCGCGAGCACGCTGCCAAAGAGCACGTGCAAAAGATCGATGTTCGAGCCGCGCAAGGAGACAATGGTGACGCCGAGCGCGAGCGAGATCAGGTAGAATGCCGCGAGCGAGGCATCCTCGCGTAGAATCGTCGTGCGGGCAACGACGCCCGAGCCGACCGCGACGATAAGCCCCGCCGCCAAGCCGCCGATCGTCATCGGCCCAAGCGACAGGCCCGCGGCGAGATAGCCGAGCGCCGCGCCGGGTAAAATCGCATGAGCCATGGCATCGCCGGTGAGCGCCATGCGGCGAAGAATTAAAAACACGCCGAGCGGCGGCCCAGCGATGGCGAGCGCGATGGAACCGGCAAGCGCGCGGCGCATGAACGCAAATTCGACGAAAGGCGCGATTAAGAGATCATGCAGATGCATGAACGCTCCGAGGTTCCGAGATTAAGAATACCAATCGCGGGCGGCCTCTCATGCTGCCCGCGCGCAGGCCTGCGCCTGGCGGTCGAACGCCTCGATCATCGACCGCGCTTTAAACAAATTTTCCGGAGTGAGCACCTCATCGGTTTTTCCCTTGGCGATTTCTTCCCGCGCGAGCAAGAGGGTTTGCGGGAAATACTCCCGCACGAGATCGAGATCGTGCAGGACGGCGAGCACGGTGCGATGGTCCTCGTGCCACGCCGACACGACGGAAATAAGATCAGCGACGGTTTTGGAGTCGATCGCGGTAAAGGGCTCGTCAAGCAGGATAACGGCGGCATCCTGAACGAGGAGCCGCGCGAACAGCATCCGCTGCAATTGACCGCCGGAGAGCGTCGCGACCGCGCGTGCCTCGAAACCGTCGAGCCCCACCGCCGCGAACGCGGCACGGATTTTCGCCGTTTCGCTGCGGGAAATCCCGCCGAACAGGCCGCAACGTTTCCACAGCCCCATGGCGACGAAATCGAACACATTGATCGGGAAGCTTTTGTCGATCTCGGCCGCCTGCGGCAGATAGGCAATGTCGCGGGATTTCAAGCGGGGCAAGGCGATCGAGCCCGCAAGCGGCGCAAGCGTTCCCGCGATGCCCTTGAGCAAAGTCGATTTGCCGGCACCGTTCGGGCCGCAAACCGCGAGCAGCGCGCCGCTCTCGACCTCGCCATCGAGGTGATGCACTGCGGGATGGCGGTCGTAGCCAAGCGTGAGATCGCGGAAACGGATCGCAACGTCCATCGGGGAAAGGTCCAAAAATCCGGGCAAAGACCGGTCAAGCCAGCGCCCAAAACACCATTGCCCATAAGCCCGCGATTACAACCATGGCGCCGCCGCATCGCGCGAGCGCGGAGAGACGCAGCAACGAAAACGCCGGCGCGGTGGCAATCCCCACCGGATGCTCGCGGGCAGCGCTCATGGGCAATTTCCTATGCCGTCGACCTGAAGGTTATAACGTTAGCGTCAATGGCTGGCAAGGCCGCCCCCACGGCAGATTCCTAAATTGAGTTGTTAATGGAGAACGATTCGCGTGGGTTTCGACAAGGAAAACCCATGGGGTCGGTTTTCTGGAGCATATTAAGGAAGTTCCGGACCACCGGGTTGCGGTGTCCTGCCGCCGCGCGAAGCAATCGACAATCGCCGCGCTTCGCGAGGATAGTTCATTGGCTGTATTTGATCGACTATGGCCCCGTGAAGGCGGCGGCAAGACATCGACCGAGACCGATAACCTGCCTCCGTCTTTTAAATAAACTTCTTGACAAGGTTTCATCTCAAGAGTGAAATCACCATCCAAATAACCTCAACTGGGAATCCGGCATTCCGTCAAGGAGGCATGCCTGATGTTCTTTTTCCGATTTCACTCTCTATGGATTGGCGCGACGACAATTGTAGCGTCCGCGGCCATCTTCCTCGGGCTGGGCAGTGGCCAAGCCCAACAAACCCAGGAGGAACAGGCCTCTCCTCCCCAGTACGAATCACTCGTCAAAGGAATTGCCGCCAGTTCGCCGCTGCAAATTCAGTTCAAGTCGGCTCCGCTTCGGCTCGAAATTCGTAACCTGGTCATGGGCCGCGGCGATACAGAAGCGATTCCAACCCCGACCCGCATCTTAATGGAAGTGCGACAGGGCGCGATCACCACCACGATCAACGACGAGAAACATGATTGGCGTCAAGGCGATTTCTCGATGGTCGACAAAGGCAGTTTGATGACCATTCAGAATCCAGGTGAAGTCGCGGTTATCCGGGCGATCTACATTTACGAAGGCAATCGGTAACTGTGGAAGACGAGGCGTCATGCGCAGTATTGCACTCATCACCGGAACGGTACTGGGCGCAGTCTTGCTGATGGGCGGCGGCTGCACGGATACGAGTTGGCGCGACTACGGCCACGACACCACGCTGTTCTCACAGCAGCCAAACGAATCGACCCTGAACGCATCGTCGGTTTCCACGTTGCAGGTTGTCTGGGACTTCTCCGTTCCGGGCGGGGGAGCGCTGACTGCATCTCCTTCTGTCTACGCCAACACGGTGTATGTCGGCGCGCTCAATGGCCACTTTTATGCCATCCATGCCACGGGCTCCAACCAGGGACTGATTCGCTGGCAATATCCTCCTACGGCAGCTCCCAGTCCGCCGGACCCCTGCGGCACGACCACCGCGCCGTTGCTCATTTCCGCAGGGTCAGGCAATCCCTCCGGTCCAGGTATCGCTTCGAGCGCTGCGATCGTGGACGGCGTTGCCGGGCACACCGCCGTTATTTTCGGTGCGCCGGATCCAAACTCCAACGGCGGCGACGGGCGCCTTTGGGCGGTTGACGCTTCGACCGGACAATGCCTCTGGAAGTCGGCCGTGATCGCTCCCACGAGTGGAACGTCGAAAATCGGCTATTCCTCCCCCGCAATCGCTCACGGGCGCGCGTATGTCGGGGTTTCCGCAAAGCGTCCTGACGCCCCCATCACCGTGGGAAGAGTTTTCGCGGTGGATTTGGCCACCGGTGCACTGGACCCGGCGTTCAACTTCTCCGCTGTTGGCGGCGGCCCGCCAGGAGGGGGCGTGTGGAGTTCGTCGGCGATTACGCCGAGTGGCAACGTTGTGCTCACAACCGGCAACAGTTGCATCCATGAAGGTGGCCCCAATTGCAACGTCCTACCGTCGCCTGATTATACCAACAGCATTCTGAAACTTGATTGGCACAATGGAAACGTTCTGTGGCAGGTCCAACCGGTCGCCATTCAGCATGATTACGATCCCGACTTCTCTGCGTCTCCCATCGTGGGCCAAGTGAGTTGCGGGAGCCAGGCCATTGCCGTGCAGAAGGACGGGTACGTCCACGCCGTGGACATCAAGACCGGCGGACCTTTTGCGAATCCGGCATGTTCGTACGCGGGGCACAGCCTGGAATGCCCTCGCTGGTCCTTCCCTCCAGCGCCGAATCTGCCCTTTCAAGATGACAGTCATGGAGACTCGAACTTCAAGCGCCAGGGCGCGCTTGATCACGACCACTTGTACATCGCTGCCGGCGGTTATGACCTCGAGCCTCCTCCGGGCCATGCCCTGCAGCAAATTTACAACCGGCTATACTCTTTGAATGTGTGCACTTCGGACGCCGATCGCATCCGCGGGATCCTCCCGAATCTGGCAGACAATGCGGGCGGCGTGAGCGTGGCCAACGGTGTGATTTACCTCGGCACATGGACTCCGTTTGACACCTCGCCGTCGCCACACCATTTCTACGCCATTGCAGACACGGATGTGCTTCCGTCCACGACGTCGGTTTGCAGCTACCCGAGCATACCCGCTGGGGTTACCTGTTTCAACGCGGGCTTCCGCAACGTGCCCGTCCCGGTGATCGTGAAAGACCTGACGTTGGTCGGCTCTATCCAGGCCATTCCGGCCGTTTCGGCCGGCCGGGTGTACGTCGCGACCGCGGGCGGTCACCTGTACGCGCTCGGGCCTTAAAAGGCCAGAGAGAGGAGTTCCCCATCATGCGTGAACTACTTCGCAAGAAGCGTATTGCTGTTGCTATTGTGGCAGGGCTTGTTCCTGCTGCCTGCGAGAAAAAAGAGTCAGAGCCCACGCCGCCCGAGGTGGTAAGGCCGGTACCGCCTCCGCGTCCTGAGGTGCAGTTCAAACCGGTTAAAGGCGTGTCCGAAGCGGTCAAGGAAGCTTCGCTCGTAACTCAAGCACTGCCGCAGCTCCGCTCTCGTCTCGATATCCGGACCATCATCGTAGTTGCAGGTGAGCCGGTCACGCTGCCGGTCGAAAACGAAGGAATTTTTGAGGTGCGTGCCGGAACCCTCGTGACTATCGAGGATGGCAAGCCTCGGCCGCACCAGCGCGGCGAAATGTGGCAGGTCGAAAATGGATCGCGTGTTACCCTGCAGGCTTCCGGCGAACTAGCCGTGGTGCGCGCAATCTACCTGGTCCCCGGCGAGAAATAATCGGTGGCACGATCACGCTCTGCTGGAGCAGTGCGAGAAGAGAATCCCGGGAAGTTTCCCGCGTCCGACTTCGAGACACTTTTTTGCGTCGGCGTTCGCTCGTTGCGCAGAGTCTCAAGACAGCCTCGGCATGATGGGGTGGCGGGAAGTACCTTCTATGACAGCGCAAAATCGTCATCATACTAAACACCCGTGTTATCGAAGTATTATGGCACAACCGACGGGGCGGTTCCACAGTCGTCATTTGGCCGGCGAGCGCACCGTAAGGCGCGCCGTCACTCGCCTGGCGGGCGCGGCTTGTGTCGCAGTGGATCACGAACAGATCGCCTTGCCGCATTTTTTGATATTGGCGACCTTGGCTTCCAGTTCGTCGTAGCCCACGGCGCCGACGACGACGTCCTCGCCGATCACAAAGGTGGGCGTGCCGGTCACCTGAAGCGATTTGGCTAGTTTTTCGGATTCCTCGATGCCCGAGGTTATACCCTGTGCGGCGGCGTCCTTGGCCAATTGGTCCATATCGGCCCCGAGATCCTTGGCAACGGCGAGGGCTTCCGCCTTGCCGACAGGACCGCGCGAGCCGAGAAGTTTTTGGTGAAATTCCCAGAATTTTTCGCCCTGGAATTGACGGAGGAATGCGTTGGCAATCTTCGCCGCCTCGACGGAACCCGGCGAGAGAATCGGAAAATCGCGCAAGACGACGCGGAGATCCGGATTATCCTTCATGAGCCGCGCAAGATCGCTCAGGGCGCGTTTGCAATAACCGCAATTATAGTCGAAAAACTCGATCAAAGTGATCTTGCCGGTTGGATTGCCAATCACCGCCTGATTGGCCCCGCTAAAGAGCGCACCCGAAGGATCCTTCACGATTTTTTCGCGCGCTTTTGCCTCGGCGGCTTTCTCGCGCACCTCGAGCACGCCGATCGCTTCGCGTAGAATTTCAGGTTTTTGTAATAAATAATCCTTGATAATCGCCTCTATCTCGGCTTTTTGGCCCGACGAAAAGCCTTCCGCGCGCGCTGGAGAGCAAGGCAGCCCGAGAAAGGCGAGCGCCAGCGCCGCCAAGCCAGGCCCACGATAGCCGCCGTGACGATAAACGGCATGGCAATTACGGCCAAAGTGCAAGCCCGAAACCACATGACTTCGCCAAAACATGAAACATCCTCCTGAATTACGTCCGGCATCTTAATACACCGCCGGTCATATGGAAACATCCTGGCACTCGAAACCAACGCCGGCCGGGTCTTATGGGCCGCCTATTCGAAATTATAGGGAGCTTTGCAACGCTGCGGTATTTTGGCGCGAAGCGGCCGGAATGACCGGGAATATGACAAAAGATTCATTTAGGGCGGACCTGTCACTGTCGAGGATCCCTCTGTCCCTCAGATCCAATGTCGCGCCTTTCATGGCCTTGGATGTGCTTGCCGGCGCCACCCGCCGGGAGCGCGAAGGGCAAGACATTGTTCATCTCGAAATCGGCGAGCCCGGCGCGCCGCCGCCGCGCGTCGTGCGGGACGCCGCCATCTCCGCGCTCGATGGGCGCCGGGTCGGCTATACCGAGGCGCTCGGCCGCCCAAGCCTGCGCGCGCGGATCGCGCGGCATTACCGCGACACCCATGGCGTCGAGGTGGCGCCCGAACGAATAGCCGTCACGACCGGTTCGTCGGGAGGCTTCGCTCTGTCGTTCCTCACGCTTTTCGATGCGGGCGCGCGCGTGGCGGTCGCCGCGCCGGGATATCCGGCGTATCGCAACATTTTGGAGGCTTTTGGCATCGAAACGGTGACGATCGAGACCTCGCCCGCGGATCGCTTCACGGTGACCGCGGAGATGATCGAGGCCGAGCATTTAAAAAACAAACTCGACGGAATCTTGCTGATGAGTCCGGCCAATCCGACCGGGGCGATGATGCGCCGCGAAGTCTTGCGAGACGTTTGCGAGACCTGCGACCGGCTTGGCATCGCATTCATTTCCGACGAGGTCTATCATGGCCTGACTTATGGCGAGGCGGCGGAGACGGCACTCAAGTTTTCGTCCCAAGCCGTTGTCGCAAACTCGTTCTCCAAATATTTCTGCATGACCGGCTGGCGCATCGGCTGGGTGGTGCTGCCCGAGCATCTTATGCGTCCCATCGAACGCTTGCAGCAAAGCCTGTCCATCTCGGTGCCTTTTTTAAGCCAGATCGGTGCGGAAGTTGTTTTCGACGCGCAACGGGAGCTCGAAGCCGTGCTTGGGGGCTATGCCAGAAACCGCGAAATCCTTCTGAACGAATTGCCCGGCATGGGGTTTGATTTCCTGCCCGCCGATGGCGCGTTTTATCTCTATGTCGATATTTCGCGGTTTAGCGATGACTCGCTTGATTTTTGCGCCAAACTGCTCGACTCGACGGGGGTCGGGACGACGCCAGGCTTGGATTTCGACCGGGCTCGCGGGAAGTCGGCGATGCGGCTGTCTTTTGCCGGACCGGAACGCGACATCGTCGAGGCGATGCGACGGCTAAAGGCCTGGCTGCGATGAACAAGCGGCCGTGATCCAAACCCAAGACGGCGCGGGATCAATTGCATCGTGTTTTTGTGTCAATCGTACCAAAAAGTTTCACGTGAAACTTTTTGGTACGATTGACGGTTCGCGCAAATGTACATCTGCAAGGCGCGGCGAGATACGAAGCTGGGATTTGGCGCAAGTGGAATATTACGATAGGGTTTACGCTTTCGCCCTGCGGCTTTTAGTCGGCGCGCGAGTCGCAAACCTGGTCCTTTCCCATGAAGGACGTTTTCGAGAAATATTTGCTCCTCCTGAGACCAAGACCGCGACGACAAGACCGAGCATTCGGACCGGGGCGCGCTCGAAACTCTGTTGAGCAACGCGACCGAGGCCGCTATCTCAGGGCATTTGTTCGCTGACATCCTGCGGCTGATCGCGGAGCTGCGGCCGCCGCCTGATCCTGCGCCGACGCGAGACGTTGGTTGTTGCGCGACCGATCAAAATACAAGGGAGAGGTGCGTCTGGATGACAACAAAATCCGCTTTTTCGGCGCTCGGCGCGCCAATGTCGCTGGCTTGGGTGCACAAGAGCCCGTGTCGAGGAATTGGCATTGCCAAAATCCGTCGAAAGGGGCAAATTCAGTCTCAACAAGGTGGGCATCCGGTAGATGTCAGATAAGATTTCGTGGATGGGGCTATCCACCGCAGGAAGCCGCGTTGCGAGGCTTTCCGCGAGGCAGCGCCGGCGAGATCCGACTCTGCCTCTGCCCGAATATTCTGGATAATTACTTGCGGCATGCGAGCCATGTGCGGGCCAAAGGCAGGATTTTTGATGGCTCAGCTTGATAGTTCCGACACGCGGATCACGTCCAACGCGACGGGTGGCAATGAGGGGCGCATGAGGGGGCGTATGAACCGCCTAATCGCACGCCTGTTGAAGGCCGGTGTGTCGTGCTTGCCCTGGCGGTCGTTGCCACATGGAGCGCGCAGGGCAATCATCGAACAGCTCAGCGAGATCATGGACCATACGGACCACTTCGAAATGATGGCGTGCGTTGCGCCACGAATTGGAATCAGCGCTGTTAAGGCGAAGGGTGAATTCGGCGAAATCCAAAGTGTTCCTGGGGACTTGAACGTCTTTGCCACATACGCCCGGTCCGGCACCTACGTAAAGCGTCAAAATGATCTGGTGGAAGAGTTTTTTCACGAACACGACCATGGAACCTTCATAGATATCGGTGCCAATATCGGATTGACGACAATCCCAGTCGCACGGAATCCGGCTGTTCGGTGCTTCGCCTTCGAACCGGAACCGGTCAGTTTTGGAAATCTGGCCGCCAACATTTCGGCCAACTGCTGTCACGGAAACGTGACGATCAGCCAGATAGCGCTGTTCGATCGTACCAGTATCATCGAGTTCGAGGTCGAAGAAAGAAATCTTGCCGATCACCGGATTCATCTTTCGAATCGTCCCGGCCAATATTCTGAACAGCAGCGTCGTGTGATCAAGGTAAATGCTGCTCCCTTGGACGACGTGGTCAACGAAGTCAGCGGAGCGCTGGCCGTAAAGATCGATACGCAAGGCGCCGAGCCCTTCGTGATTGCCGGGGGCCGGCGGATTTTGACCAGGGCCGGGCTTCTAATTCTGGAGTTTTGGCCTTACGGCGCAGCGCGCCTTGGTGGGGATTTACATATCGTGATCGATTTTCTTGAAAAAGAATTCGACCGAATCATTATTGTTCCCGGTGGAGATGATATCCACCCGGACCCGCTTCCACGAGCGGAGGCGTGTGCCCGGCTCCGGGGGATCGTCTTGCCGGCACAAGCCTTTGGTCCCCAATATTGGGATGTCATTGCACACAAGCAAACAACATGAAGGCATGGTCCGTATCCTCCGCCAAAACAGCTGGCATGCGAACAGAGGATCACCCGCTCTCGTCTCGACCGTGCGATAATCAGGACGAATGGATTTTGCGCGTCATCGCGTCCCCGGAGCGGGAGTACGCCGAGGCTGATGGTCGAGTCCGCCGCTCGGCGAGAATTGATGAGATGGAATGCCGATACCTCCGGGTTATCCTGTTGCCGGACCGGGAGACTGTTCACAATGCATTCTTCGACCGAGGATACCAACCATGAGAGTTCAATACTTCGCAGATACCGACACTCTGTACATTGGGTTGCGTGATCGCGATATTGCTCAGTCCAAGGATCTCGATGAAAACACTGTTCTAGACCTGGATGCGGACGACAATGTGCGCGCGATCATGTTCGATGCGAGTGATCGTACCGATGTGCTTGGTTTGACAGTTGAAGGAATCGCGGCATAATTTTCCGTCCCTCCGCGATCGCTTACGAGGATCGCTTCGGGACGCCCCCTCACCCGGCCCGCCATCGTCGCGCCACCTCTCCCGCAAAAGGAGAGGGGATTAAGGCTCCGTTTTGGCGCCAGTTAATTTGGTGCATAATGTGGACGCTGCATGATTCGCTTTGGCATGGGTAATTCCTATTTGAATCTTAAGAGGAGCCGCAATTCCTTGACCGAAGCTCTTTCGCTTAGCCAGCTCGATGCGCCGGCGCCCCAGGGAATCGCCGCCCGCGCGCGAGCGGGCGCTCGCCGTTATCTCGACGGGCTGAACGCCGAGCAGCGCGAAGCGATCGAGGCGATTGACGGCCCGCTTCTCGTGCTCGCCGGCGCGGGCACCGGGAAGACCCGCGTTCTGACCACCAAAATCGCGCATATCCTGGCGCATGGGCGCGCCCGCGCGCATGAAATTCTCGCCGTTACCTTCACCAACAAGGCGGCGCGGGAAATGAAGGAGCGGGTCGTGGCGCTTGCCGGGCCGGTCGCCGAAGGCATGCCGTGGCTTGGCACTTTTCATGCGATTTCGACCAAGATTTTGCGCCGCCACGCCGAGCTTGTGGGTCTGAAACCGGGCTTTACCATTCTGGATGTGGACGATCAGATCCGCTTGTTGAAACAGGTGCTGCAAGCCGAAAATATCGACGACAAGCGCTGGCCGGCGCGCGGACTCGCGTATCAGATCGACGCCTGGAAAAATCGCGGCCTCGATTTTTCGCGCGTTCCGGCGGGCGAGGCGGCGGCCTTCGCCAATGGCAAAGGCGCGGGGTTATATGAGCTCTATCAGGAGAGGCTGAAGATTCTCAACGCCGCCGATTTTGGCGACCTTTTGCTGGAATCCGTGCGTCTCTTTCGCGAAAATCCCGAGGTCCTGAGGCTTTATCAGGACCGCTTCCGCTATATGCTCGTCGATGAATATCAAGACACCAACACGGCCCAGTATTTGTGGTTGAGACTGCTCGCGCAGGGGCGCCAAAATCTCTGTTGCGTCGGCGACGACGATCAGTCGATCTATGGCTGGCGCGGCGCCGAGGTCGATAACATCCTGCGCTTCGAGACCGATTTTCCGGGCGCGAAAATCATCCGGCTGGAACGTAATTATCGCTCGACCGGGCATATCCTCGGCGTCGCGGCGGGTTTGATCTCGCATAACGAGGGACGGCTCGGAAAAACCCTTTTCACCGATGGCGAAGTTGGCGAGAAACCAACCGTGACCGGCGTCTGGGATTCGGAGGAAGAAGCCCGCGTGATTGGCGAAGAGATCGAGCAATTCCAGCGCAAGGGCCATGCCCTCGACGAGATTGCCATTCTTGTCCGCGCGTCGTTCCAGATGCGCGAATTCGAGGAGCGGTTCATCACCCTTGGCCTGCCTTACCGGGTGATCGGCGGCCCAAGATTTTACGAGCGCGCCGAGGTCCGCGATGCGCTCGCCTATCTGCGCTGCACCGCGCAGCCCGCCGACGATCTGGCCTTCGAGCGCATCCTCAACCTGCCCAAACGCGGCCTCGGCGACGCCACCTTGCAGATCCTTCACGATCATGCGCGGCGCGCGCGCATCCCGCTGATGCAGGCGGCAAAAACAATCGTCGAGACCGAGGAGCTAAAGCCCAGGCAGCGGCAGACCTTGCGTGCCCTTCTCGCCGATTTTTCCCGCTGGTCGGGTTTGATCGAGGCAAGGCCGCAAGGCGAACTCGCCGAGATCGTTCTGGAAGAATCCGGCTATACCGACATGTGGCGCAAGGAGAAGACCGCCGACGCCGATGGCCGACTCGAAAATCTCAAGGAACTCGTCCGCTCGATGGAGGAGTTTCCCGATCTTGGCGCCTTCCTCGAACATATTTCGCTGGTGATGGACGCCGCGAACACCGATTCCGGCGCCCGCGTCTCGATCATGACCTTGCACGCGGCG
>DATBYR010000026.1:0-5504 GCA_036513565.1 Methylocella sp.
CCGGGCAGCCGTTCGATGCGCAGATCGTGGACGTAGCGATCGGTGCCATCAAGGCATGGGAGACCCAGCGCTACGTCCTGTTCGCCCCAGATGACCAGCGTCGGCGTGTCGAACGGCGCCGCGAGATCGCGGGCGGCCAAAGCATCCCGCCCGGCCGCGCGATACCAGTTCAGCATCGCGGTCGCGGCGCCGGGCGCGCTCACATTGGCGCGATAGATTTCGAGCACCTCGTCCGAAAAGGCCTCGGGGCGGCTCGCATCATGACGTAGCATGGAGGCGAGCAGGCCGCCGCCCGCCGCCGAAAGCATGAGTTCAGGCAGCACCGGCATTTGGAAAAAACCGACATACCAGGATTTGCGGCGTTGACTCCATGTCTTCAGTTCGCGGCGAAAGCATAAAGGGTGCGGCACATTGACGATGACGAGCCGCGCTAGCGGCCTGATGCGGCGGATGGCGAACGTCCAAGCGACGGTCGCCCCCCAATCATGACCGATCAGCGTCGCCGACGCGGCCCTGGAGGCGTCGATCAGCCCGGCTACGTCTCCGGTCAGCCGTGCCAGCGAATAGTCCTCGCGTTTTTGCGGACGGCTCGTGCCGCCATAGCCGCGTTGATTGACAGCCCACACAAGGTAGCCGAGGCCGGCAAGAAACGCGACCTGATTGTGCCAGCTCACGGCATGCAGAGGAAATCCATGCAGCAGCAGGGCCAGCCGGTCGCCTTCGCCTGCCTCGAAGACCTCGAATTCGAGCCCATTAGCCGGAACCACGCGGCGATGCGCGCCCAACAATCGTTCCAGCGAAGCACTCACGTTTCAATCTCCCTGCCATTATTTGTACTGGACTTGAGATTTCAGGCACTGCCGGATGAAATCATAGCTTGTCATTCATCTTTCGGCGGCGAGTCCACCTCGTCGATAACGCCCGCCGAAAGATGAATGACGTAATCTGACATTGACTGTTGGATCAAATCCAGACTTGTTCACATTCCCTCACAAAGAGAAATTCCTTATCCCTCGCGGTCGGCCGCTCCGGCGAGAACTCCCCTTATTTCCGCGCTCGCGCCGTTCAGCCTGCGGGCAACTTCGTCGTTCGCCAACTCCAGCGACCTCGTGCGCGCAATGGCGCCGTCGAGTTCGACCGCAAGCCGCGAACGGTCGTCTTGCATGACCGCAAGCTCGTCCCCGAGATTGGTGCGCAAGGCGTCCGCCTTGGCCCGCCGCTCGCTGGCCGCGTCGAGCCGGTCGAGCGCGGCGTCGAGCCGCTTTAGCGCCGCGTCCAGGCGCTCCGGCAAATTGGTCGTGGCGGCGTCCTCGATCATGCCATGCGAGCGCCTTGATGATGAGAATATCCAAGCATTATTTGTGCCCCGTCGCAACGGCTTCGAAGAATGAGCGGTGTTTCTTCTCGCAAATTTTTGCGTCCCGCTGCAAAAACGAAAATTTGAGAAAAATACGCCCGCGCCTTGTTGTCGCGACGTCTTGTCCAGAATGCCTATGGCGCCGGTCGACAAACCGGCCGTCGCGCGCTAAGTGCCTATGGCCAGGATATTGGTCCAGCGCCGCGACAATAAGGCATAAGTCGCGGCGAAACATTGTTGCGGCCTCAAACGTTAAAGCGCGGCATAAAGAAACATAGGCGATGCGTTGACACAAGCCTTGCGGCGGTTGCCGGACGGGGTCCAACCATGCTTTTGCACCATTCGGCCCCGCCCCGCTTGATGCAGCAATTGCGCACGCACTTGCCAATTCCGCCCTTAGAGTGAACCATTGATGCCGGCCCACGAAGATAAAGTCACCCATGACGAAATGGCGAATGCCATTCGCGCGCTCGCCATGGATGCCGTGGAAAAGGCGAAATCGGGTCATCCGGGTCTGCCCATGGGCGCCGCCGATATCGCCACGGTGCTATTCACCAAGGTGCTCAAATATGACGCCGCCGCAAGCTGGCCGGACCGCGATCGTTTCGTCCTGTCCGCCGGGCATGGCTCGATGCTGCTTTACGCGCTGCTCTATTTGACCGGTGAACCAAGCATGACGATCGAACAACTGCAACGCTTCCGTCAGCTCGGCTCGCGGACGCCGGGCCATCCCGAACACCGCCATACGCCGGGGGTGGAGGCCACAACGGGGCCGCTCGGCCAAGGCCTTGGCATGGCGGCCGGAATGGCGCTTGCCGAACGCATGCTGAATGCGGAATTCGGGTCAATCGTCGATCATCGCACCTATGTGTTGGTGTCGGATGGCGATCTCATGGAGGGCATCAGCCAGGAGGCGATTGCGATTGCGGGGCACCTCAGGCTTAACCGCTTGACCGTACTTTACGATGAAAATCACGTATCGATCGACGGCCCGACCTCGCTTGCGGATTCGGTGGACCAGGTGAAGCGATTTCAAGCATGCAATTGGAATGCCGTTCGGATCGACGGGCATGACCAGAAAGCCATCCTGCGCGCGCTCCGCAAGGCGCAAAAATCAGACCTCCCGACCCTGATCGCCTGCCGGACGACGATCGGCTTTGGCGCGCCGACCCGCGCCGGCACGGCGAAGGCGCATGGCGAGGCACTCGGGCCGGAGGAGGTTGCAGGCGCACGGCGTAACCTCAACTGGCCCTACGAACCCTTTGTCGTTCCACAACCTATCTTGGCCGCCTGGCGCAAGGCGGGCAAATGTGGCGTCGCGCGTCGGAAAGCCTGGAACGCGGCCCTGAACCTTTTGCCAACGGCCCAGCGCGAGGAATTCGAGCGCCGGTTGCGCGGCGATTTGCCGGCCTCATTCGGCGAGGCGGCCATCGCCTACAAGCGCAAGCTCGCCGAGGATCGTTCGCCCATCGCCACCCGCAAGGCGTCCCAGGCCACGCTCGAAGTTCTGGCGAAGGCCGTTCCCGAACTCGTCACCGGCTCGGCCGATCTCACCCCTTCCAACAATACCAAGGTCGCGGCGACGGCGGACATCGGGCCTTCGTCCTATTCCGGGCGCTACATCCATTGGGGTGTCCGCGAGCATGGCATGGCGGCGGCGGTCAACGGCATCGCGCTGCACGGCGGTTTTATTCCGTCGGGCGCGTCATTTCTGACCTTCAGCGATTACTGCCGCCCGGCGCTGCGCCTTTCCGCGTTGATGGGAATTCGCGCGATCGAGGTTTTCACGCATGATTCGATCGGGCTTGGCGAGGACGGCCCGACGCATCAGCCAATCGAGCATCTGGCCGCGCTGCGCGCCATTCCAAACCTATTCGTTTTCCGGCCCGCCGACCCGACCGAGACGCTCGAATGCTGGCAGCTCGCGCTTCAAGCGAAAACCTCGCCCTCGATTCTCGCGTTGACCCGGCAAAACCTTCCCTCCGTCCGCCGTGATTTCACGCCAGAAAATTTATCCGCGGCGGGGGCCTACGAACTGGCGCCGGCGGCGGGCGGCCCCGCCAAGGTTTCGATCTTCGCATCCGGTTCGGAAGTCTCGATCGCGCTCGACGCGCGCGACATTCTGGCGGAGCGGGGAATTGCCGCGCGGGTCGTCTCGGTGCCCTGCATGACTCTTTTCTTGCGGCAGGGCCGCGATCGGCGCCAAAAGATCATTGGCGATGCGCCCGTGCGCGTCGGTGTCGAAGCGGCTGTTCGTCAAGGCTGGGACGCGATCATCGGCGAAGATGGGATTTTCATCGGTATGACCGGTTTTGGCGCCAGCGCGCCCTACAAGGATGTTTACAATTATTTCGACATTACGCCAAAAGCCGTCGCCGAAGCTGCCATGCGGCGTTGCAAGAGTTGACGCGTGTTAAAATAACCAACATGCCAAGCGGGAACGCGGAGAAGGAGAAGCAATGGCGATTAGAGTCGCTATCAACGGATTTGGCCGCATCGGCCGCAACATCCTGCGCGCGGTTGCAGAGTCAAAGCGCAAGGACATTCAGGTTGTCGCCATCAACGATCTCGGTCCGGTCGAGACCAACGCCCATTTGCTGCGCTTCGATTCCGTGCATGGCCGCTTTCCCGGCGAAATCAAGGTCGCGGGCGACTCGATCGATTACGGCGAGGGGCCAATCAAGGTCACCGCGACCCGCGATCCGCGCGACTTGCCGCACAGAGAGCTTGCCGTCGACATCGCGCTCGAATGCACCGGGTTTTTCACCTCGAAGGACAAAGCCTCCGCGCATTTGAAGGCGGGCGCCAAGCGCGTGCTTATTTCGGCGGCGGCCGACCATGCCGATCTGACGGTGGTCTTTGGGGTCAATCACGCCATGCTGACCAAGGATCATCTAGTCGTCTCGAACGCGTCCTGCACCACCAATTGTCTGGCGCCGGTGGCCAAGATCCTGAACGACGCGATCGGCATCGAATCGGGGTTCATGACCACGATCCACTCCTACACCGGCGACCAGCCGGTGCTCGATACAATGCACAGGGACCTTTACCGGGCCCGCGCGGCCGCGCTTTCGATGATCCCGACTTCGACCGGAGCGGCGCGAGCCATCGGCCTCGTCCTGCCCGAGCTCAACGGCAAACTCGACGGCGCGGCGATCCGCGTGCCCACCCCCAATGTGTCCGTCGTCGATTTCAAATTCGTCGCCAAACGCAAGACGACAGCCGGCGAGATCGAGGACACGGTCAAGCGCGCCTCGGAGAGCCAATTGAAAGGCATTCTCACCTTCACCGAAAGCCAGAATGTGTCCGCCGATTTCAATCACGATCCGCATTCATCGATCTTTCACATGGATCAGACAAGGGTCATCGGCGGCACGTTCGTGCGAATCATGTCCTGGTACGACAACGAATGGGGCTTTTCGAACCGCATGATCGATGTCGCCGCCGCCATGGGAAAGGTCATATGACGAGAACAGCACCCATGTCGGCGTTCCGGACACTCGACGATGTGGACCTCGCCGGCAAAAGGGTGCTCGTTCGCGCCGACCTCAACGTCCCGATGGAAAACGGAAAGATCACCGATGCGACCCGCATCGACCGGATTCTTGTGAATGTTCGCGAGATTTCGGAAAAAAATGGCAAGGCTATCCTCTTGTCGCATCTCGGCCGCCCGAACAACGGCCCGGACCCGAAGCACTCGCTAAAACCCGTCGCGGTGGAGATTGAACGCCAGCTCGGACGCTATATCGCCTTTTCTTCCGATTGCGCCGGCGAGGTCGCGAAGAGCGCGGTCGATGCGATGCACGAGGGCGACGTCCTCGTGCTCGAAAATACAAGGTTCCATGCCGCCGAGACGAAGAACGATCCGGCCTTCGTCGACGCCTTGGCCGAACTCGGCGATATTTACGTCAACGACGCTTTTTCCACCGCCCATCGCGCGCACGCCTCGACCGAAGGGGTGGCGCACAAGCTCCCGGCCTATATCGGGCGCAGCATGCAGCATGAGCTTGAAATGCTGAAACGGATGCTGGCCGACCCAAAGCGTCCGCTGGCGGCGATCGTCGGCGGCGCGAAAGTCTCGACCAAATTCGAGCTTCTCGGCAACCTCATGCGCGAGGTCGAATATTTGTTCGTCGGCGGCGCCATG
>DATBYR010000027.1:0-4755 GCA_036513565.1 Methylocella sp.
CGCATCCGGCTTGGCATAACAAAGCTTTGCCTCGTCGAGGCCGAAAAAGCGGAAATATTCCTTGGCCGAGGGAATATAGCCGCCCTGCATCCGCTCGCGCTGCAAGCGCAGCATCATCACGATGTCGGCGCCGTCGAGCCCCGCGCGCATGTCCCGGAAAACCTCGACCCCCATCCGCTCGATTCCCGGCGGCAGCAGCGTCGATGGCCCGGCCACGCGCACCCGCGCGCCGAGCGCCGAGAGCAGCAATATATTGGAGCGCGCGACACGCGAATGAAGGATGTCGCCGCAGATCGCGACCGTGAGACCTTCGATCCTGCCCTTGTTGCGCCTGATCGTGAGCGCATCGAGCAACGCCTGGGTTGGATGCTCATGCGCGCCATCGCCCGCGTTGACGACCGCGCAATCGACCTTTTTCGCCAAAAGATGCACCGCGCCGGCCTGAGCATGACGCACCACGATAATGTCGGGCCGCATCGCGTTCAGCGTCATCGCCGTATCGATCAGGGTCTCGCCCTTCTTGACGCTCGAGGTTGCGACCGACATGTTCATGACGTCGGCGCCGAGACGCTTGCCGGCCAGTTCGAAGGACGATTGGGTCCGGGTCGATGCCTCGAAAAAGAGGTTGATCAATGTCCTTCCGCGCAGGGTCGAGCGCTTTTTCTCGACCTGGCGCGACACTTCGATCGCCGCCTCGGCGAGATCGAGAAGAAAGCCGATGTCTTGCGCGGAAAGCCCTTCGATCCCGAGCAGATGCCGGTGGGGAAATGCGAGCTCTTTCGCCGGATTGACCATCGACCCTGTTCTATAGGACGAGAACCGGCCCCGTCACGATGGTGCGCGGAAACGGGTATAATTTACCCACATATTAACCAGGTTTCGGCCGGTCAAGCGTCTCCGCCGAGTCCTGGCGGCGGCGTGGGAATATCCAAGCGATCCCGGGCGTGCTATGGATTTCACCCTGAGATTTCCCGCTTGGGGGCGCCTTCAGAAAATCATCAAAAATTGGAACGCCATGAAAACCATGTGGAAGTCTATTTTGACCGCGACGGTGATTTTACCGGGCGCGGGTGCGGCATTTGCGCAAAATCGACCGCTGACTTGCTGGTACGACGACCATGCCGATTTCACGTCTGCCGATAGCGCTCCGGCCGGTGCAACAATCGGGAGCGTCGTGAAGGCCGGCAGCGGCGGCAAGACATATTCCTACACGATTTCAGCGCGGGACGGCACGGCTTGTCCGGTCCAGCTCCCGCTCTCGACGACAACTGCCGTCACCGTTGCTCTTGTGCGACAGGACGAAGGCAGCTGCACCAACGATAACGTCGCCGACACGGGTTCAGCCGTCCTCGCCGGGTCTGCGACGGTGTCTCCCGAAACGAGTGCCACATCCACGGCCGCCATACGCCTTGCGGGAACCCTACCCAACACGAGCTATCACGTCGTTTTGAAATGCTTCCGCCAGCTTGGAATGATTCGAACCGACGCGCAGGGCAACGCCGGGAGAACCTTTGAATTTCCGACCGACGCGGGTGGACCGGTAATCGCGTTCGAACTTTCTCCGGAGGGCACGCCGCCCGGCCCCAAGCTGCAGAGCCTGGCTGTTAAAAAGTAGCTGCAAATCGATCGGTGCGGCGGGGCGGGGAGGCGAGGCGTTTGCCACTATGCCTGCGGATCCCAGCAAATTCATGTCTTGAAGCGTCCGGCATGACCGCGGGGCAGTTGGAGCACGCCAGTCACCTCGGGCGCAGGATTGCTAGGACACCGTGCTCCGATGTTTCACGTTGGCCAACTGGACCTGCCACCATTCGGCATGGCGTCGCAGAAACACTGTGTCGGGGAAACCATGACGGGCGACATGCTCCGGCGGCACTGTCTCCCAGCCACAATGCTCGACGGTAAGGCGGGTCTCTTGCCCACCGCGTGACGTCATGGCATGCGCTCGACATGCGTTTTGAAGGCGGCGAGTTGCTGCGTCCAGAGCTGCTCGGTGCGCTCCAACCAGACTTTCAGATGGGCCATCGGTTCCGGCCTCAAGCTGTAAATGCGCACCCTGGCATCGAACTCGGGATGCGCCTCTTCAATCAGCCCGCCGGCCTTCAACGTCCGCAGGTGGCGGCTGAGCGCGGGCGAGTTGAGCCCGACGGCTTCCGCCAGCTCGCCCGCCCGCCGAGGCCGTTCCCGCAAAAGCTCGATGACGCGGCGGCGATGGGGATCGGCGAGTGCCGCCAGGGTCCGGTCGAGATTAAGGGCAGCCTTCAAGCCCAGCCTTCGATCTTCAGCCCACTTGCCTTCTCGGCTTCCTCGCGCGAGACGACGCGGACGGTCTGGCCGAAATTCCAGACATGGCCTTCAGGGTCTTTCGCCGAGTAGACCCGGTCGCCATAGAACTGATCATCCGGCTCGCGCACGATGACCGCCCCCGCCGCCCGGGCCTGAGCGCAATGTGCGTCGAGTCCATCCTTCAGATGGACATGAATCGACTGGGTGTTCTTGCCGCCGATCGACGCCGGGCTGGCGATGAAGTCGGCCCACTCGGAGCCGACAAAGATGAGACCGTCACCGAACCGCATCTCAGAATGGCCGAGCTTCCCATCCTTGTCGGTGATGACCATGGAGCGCTCGAAGCCGAAAGCCTTCTCCAGCCAGTCGAGAGCGGCCCAGGGGTCCTTATAGAACACGCCTGTGGTCAAGGTGGGACGGCGGAATGGATCATCCATGGCTTCATCTCCTTTGCAAATAGGTTAATATTTTAACATAAGAAGAACTATTTGGTCAATGACCACCACATCATTGGGGGAAGCGGACGCGGCATGAGCGAGCCTTCCCTCTTGCGGCGTCACCCATCTGGAGGCGATTGTGCGCTCCCGCCTTGGTGTCAGCCGATTCGAGAATCCCCTTTATGAGATCATGACCTAAAGCGCCTTTATCCTCAGTTTGAATGACTCGGGCCACTATTCGCAGCCCGAGCAAGCGGGCACCCAACGCGAAGACACAATTCCGAAGCTATTCAAAACCGAGCCGCCCAGAGAAAAAACCCGGCCAGTTTGGCCGGGTTTAACAATGATGATCGCTTTTATTAATATTGGAGCGAATTTACTATGTTCATCCCAAGTTTGTCATTGGACATGGCGGAGAGGACCGAAGTCGTTCGGGAAGTTTGAGGTGTTGAAGATTTGAATGCCGGCCATGTGATTGCTTGTGAACGGCGTTACTACGTTGGGTGGACAGCCGGCTGAGTTAGCTTCGGCCACGCTGTTGAACCAAATTCCGACATGGTAGATTTGCACGGGCGCGGTCTTCACGCCTGTCGTTGAATCATCCGGGAAAACCGGGGGCGACGGAACGGCGCCTGGGGAAAGGATGAAGGTCCCGGTGCTGAAGCGTCCGACGATGTCGAGGACGCCGTGACCGTCGTCGTCGGTCAAGATATCTCCGTTGTACCATGAAAGGCCGAACGGTTTGTTGGGAACCTGAATGATAAAGATGACGAAGTCGCCGTTGGGCGGCATGTTAAAAAGTTCGACATGCATTTTTTCGACAGGTCCGCTGGGCGGAAAGGCCGCGATTGTAGCGTGCGCGGAGGCTTTCGGCGACAACTTCGTACACGCCTTTGCCCCATTTGAGAGGACAAGGTCGAAGGAGAAGTTCTCGTCGAAGCCGGCAAAGCTCGGTGTCGCTGAAAGAGCGATCATTGTAGCAAATGCCAAACCTAAAGTTGTATATCGCATAATTGTTCCTCCTGGTTGAAAAGGCCCCAGCTTATTCGGCCGGACCTTCCTTAACGCCGACCCTCATAGCATGGTATCCGTCGCGTAGCATCGGACATTCGTCCTAATAATAGTTGGACTCTCCTCGGAGCCAGCGAGTTTCTGCTTAAAACGGGGCATATCGACCGCTCGCTTCATCACCATGCGTCGCTAATTCGATCAGGCGTGATTTATGTACTGCGTGATCCTTCGCGGATTCATAGCGCAAACATGTGACAAACAAATGTCTTGCCAACCTAGCATTTATAATATTCTACTAATAGTTGATAAAAGCCAATTGATCATTGATAATTGCTTTTCCAGGCAATGGTTTGCGGTCTGTACTCCCACCAGCGGCCCGACAGGCACAGCTCGATTTGACTATCGGCCCGCGCTCCCCCATCCTCGCGACCATAGATTGAGGCTAAGCTCCGGCTTCCGGCTTGGCGGTATGAGCGGCGCGATTCGATTTTTTAGTGAGTGCGGGCTTTTGGCCTCGCGACGGGAACTAAGAGAACCATTGGCAAAACAAGGGACCATTGCATGAATGTCGTCATCGTCGAGTCGCCGGCGAAGGCCAAGACGATCACCAAATATCTTGGGAAAGGCTATGAGGTTTATGCTTCCTATGGCCACGTGCGCGATTTGCCGGCGAAGGATGGTTCGGTCGATCCGGACGGCGATTTCGCCATGCTCTGGGATGTCGATTCCAAGTCGGCCAAGCGGCTGGTGGAAATAGCCAAGGCGGTGAAGGGAGCGAGCCGGATCATTCTGGCCACCGACCCCGATCGCGAAGGCGAGGCGATCTCCTGGCACGTCCTCGAAGTGTTGAAGGCGAAAAAAGTCCTCGGGACGAAACCCGTGGAGCGGGTCGTGTTCAACGCGGTCACCAAATCCGCGATCCTCGAGGCCATCAATCATCCGCGCGAGATCGACGCCGCGCTCGTCGATGCCTATCTCGCCCGCCGCGCGCTCGATTATCTCGTCGGGTTCAATCTTTCGCCGG
>DATBYR010000028.1:0-2808 GCA_036513565.1 Methylocella sp.
CAATTGATCCTCGATGATCGCGTCGGCGTGTTTCTGCAGATTGCTGTCGAGGGCGGTGCGCACGGTGAGCACACGCTCATCGCCGAGTTTCTTTTCCACGGCGAGTTTTTTCACCTCGTCATAGGCATAATCGAGATACCAATCCGGGGTGAGGTCCCGGCTGCGATCGACCGGCGTCGCCGGATTGCGCAGCGCCGCATAAATCTGCCCCTCGGTGACATAGCCCGCTTCGACCATATTATTCAAGACATCGGCCGCCCGCGCGCGGGCTGCGGGCAGATTGATATGCGGCGCGTATTTGGTTGGCGCCTTGAAGAGACCGGCGATCATCGCGGCTTCGGCAAGCGAGAGATCGCGCACGGATTTGCCGAAGTAAAATTCCGACGCGGCCTGCACCCCGAAGGCGCCGCCGCCGAGATAGGCACGATCGAGATAAAGCCGCAGTATCTCGCGTTTTGGCAAGTGGACCTCGAGCCAGACGGCGAGATAAGCCTCCTTGATCTTGCGCTCCAGCGTTCGCTGGTTTGAAAGAAATAGATTTTTTGCCAATTGCTGGGTAATGGAAGAACCGCCCTGGACCACCGTGTCGGCCCGTGCGTTGACGGTCAAGGCGCGCAGCGTGCCGATCAGGTCGATCCCGAAGTGATCGAAGAACCGCCGGTCCTCGGTCGCGATCACCGCGTGGATCAGATTTTGCGGCAGATCATTGAACGAGACCTTGTCGTCATGCCTGATGCCGCGCCGCCCGACCTCCTGGCCATAGCGGTCGAGAAAGGTCACCGCGAGGTCGGTTTTCTTCAGCCAATCGTCGGAGGTTTCCTGGAAGGCCGGACCGGCGAGGGTGAGTGCCAGCAGGCCGAAACCGATCCCGAGGGTGAGCGTCTCGCAGGCGAGTTCGTTGAGGACGTGCCGCCAGCCTGCAAGATGGAATCCGTCCATGAAGGCCGAAAAGGAGGCGTATTTTTCCCGCGCGCGCTCCAACCCCGTATGGAGCGAGGAATCGACAAAAGCATCGACGGCGAGCAAGCCCCGCGCGACTTTCCGGCGAAGATGCGACGATCGTGGTCTATCGAACAAAGTTTGCTGCTCCTCGAATGTCGAGGTGAACCCTAAAGAAGGCGGCGGCGGTTTGGCAACCCTCTTGACGTTCGACAAAGCCAAGTGTCAAGTCTTACGGCCGTGCCGGACTACGGAGACGACATCGATGCCGCCGCCTTCGCCGCGGATAACACCCGCTACATCCGGCGCAGAAGCCCGGCGTGACAAATCTCGCGGAAAGCCTTGTGTGGAACCCCGCGTCACGCCCGTGCTTGTTGCAGAAACGCCGTTTTGGAAGCGAAAACCGCTCGAAGAGTTAAATCCCGCCGAATGGGAAAGTCTTTGCGACGGATGCGGCCGCTGCTGCCTTGTCAAGCTTGAAGACGAGAATAGCGGCGAAATTCACTTCACCGACGTCGCCTGCAAGCTCTTCAACGCAAAGACCTGCCGCTGCACCGATTATGCGCACCGCCGCCGCAGGGTGCATGATTGCATCAAATTGACCCCGGCCAAGGTCCGGACGCTCGGCTGGTTGCCGCCGTCTTGCGCCTACCGGCTGATCGCGGAGGGACGCGATCTCGCCTGGTGGCATCCGCTCGTCTCCGGATCGCAAACAACCGTGCACGAGGCGGGGGTTTCCGCGCGAGGGCGCGTCAATGTGCCGGAAAACGAAGTCAAACTCGCCGACTATCCTCGCCATATCGTGGCGTGGCCGGGCAAAATGCCGCGTCCGCCGCGCCAAAAAGCCGGCAAGGCCGCCGGCTTAGATAAAAGCCCTGCGCTCCGGCGCGACTGACTTTCCTGCTCGATTTTAGATGGCTAGGCTCCGGCTAGGCTTGTAAAGCCAAGCTTGAAATAATTATACCTATTGATATAGCAAAATCTATAGACTCTAACGCGATCGACAAGCGGATTTTGCGCATCGCCCAAAAAGCGCCTCGTGGTCGTTACTCACGCTTCGCCTTGGAAAACATCAAATCCGAAACTGCCTTTCCAATTGCTTGCCAGGGCTAACCGCACGAGGGCCGGAGCATTGGTTTCCAAGACCCGTGCCGCGTTGCACCATCTGAGTCCCCTAAGGAGCGCCCGCGAGGAAATTTGCCAAGTCCCCGCGCCACTCACTTAACGGGCACGTGAGGTCGCGGCATTGGTCAAATAGGTTCTATACCAATCCACTGTTTCAGTGAGGCTATCCTCCATCGAGAACCGGGGAACCCAGCCGAGTTCGCGCCGCGCGCGCGCGGCGGAGAGGTACTGCACCGGGATTTCCGCCTTGGCCTGGCTGAGAATGACGGGGGGTAGATCGGCCCGGCCCATCACGTCGAGAATTTTCTTGGTAATCTCAAGCACGGAAAGTTGCATCCCCAGGCTGAAGTTGTAGGCCTGTCCCCAGAATTTCTGGTCGTCCATGGCTTCCGCGAGCAGCAGATAAGCGGCGACAACGTCGCGGACGTAGATGTAGTCGCGGATCATCGTGCCGTCGCTGCGCAGAATGGGGGAAGTGCCGTTGAGCACGGACCGGATTGTTCCCGGTATGATCCGGTTGAAATTCAAGTCTCCGCCGCCGTAGAAATTTGCTGCCCGCGTGATGCTCACCGGCAGCCCATAGGTCAGGTGGTAGCTTTGCGCGATCAGGTCGGCGCAACTCTTGGACACGTCATAAGGATGGCGGCCCAGCAGCGGCATCGATTCGTCATACGGCAAACGCTCTGCGTTGCCGTACGCCTTGTCGCTTGAAGCGACGATTATCCGCTTCACGGTGGAGATCTC
>DATBYR010000029.1:0-14468 GCA_036513565.1 Methylocella sp.
GCGCCAATAATCCCCTCACTTTCGCGATGCGGCTACCTTCCCAGACCGCTGTCGCGCGGGGGCTAGCGGGATCCGAGGGGCGCGCGTCTCTTTCCGATGTAGAGGCCTATGCTGCGGGCCCCTACCTCGCCGATCTCCTGCGCGGCGAGCGCGATTCCCAGGCGCTTTCGCGTATCGCCGAAAAAGTCGCGAGTTTCACCGGCCTCGATGCAGCGCTCGTCCGCAAGCTCGGCGGGCGCATCGATACGGCGACATTCGCACGCGAAAAGGATCGCGCGAGCGCCAAGGTCACGAGCATTTACGACGCGCGCGCCGGCGGTTTCGATCCTTCCCCTCATGCCGCCGCAAGTGACTATTCCGATCCCATTCTCGACGCGATCAAGACCCCCCTCGCGAGCGCAATGGCGGATCTCACCGGCAATCGTCTCGGCTGGACGGTCGAGGCACGCTATGAGGTCCTCAACGAAAACGTCAACCACGCCTGGGACTGGGGCAGCGGCCCCGGCCGCGCGGAGGCGCTGTCCGATCTGAAGCGCGTGATGGCCCTCGATCCTTCCTTTCGCGTGCTCGTTGCGCATGGCCTCACCGATCAAGTCACCCCCTATTTCGCTTCGAAAATTCTGATCGACCAAGTCCCCCCGATGGGCAATCCGGACCGCCTTCGCCTCAAGGTATATGGAGGCGGCCACATGCTCTATCTGGACGCCAAATCCCGCGCCGGCTTGCGGGAAGACGCGCGTAAATTGATCGTCGGGGAATAGTCTACAGCGATCGTCAAATCCTGAGCATATTATTGCCGCTCACGATTGCGGCGACGATGGCGTATGGCAACGCAGTGATTGCGATTTTCGAAGAATCCGCCTGCGACTAAAATGGTTTGAAGACGACGAGAATTACGATCCCGGCCATGAGAACCGCCGGAGCCTCGTTCACGATCCGGAAAAAACGAGAGTCACGCCGGTTTGTCTCTTCCGCCAAATCCTTCCGGACTTTTGCGAAATATCCGTGCAGCGCGCTGAGGGCGATCACTAGGGCGAACTTTGCGTGAAACCAACCCACATGCAGAAAACCTGCCTGAACCGCAAGCGCAAAGCCGGTTAACCAGGTCACGATCAAAGCGGGCAGCATGATCGCGCACATGAGTCTGCGTTCCATCACCACGAAGGTTCTCGCTTGCCGAGAGCACTTCGGCGCTTCGGCGTGATAGATGAAGAGACGCGGCAGATAGAGCATCCCTGCCATCCAGGAGATGATGGCCAAGATATGCAGCACCTTGATCGAGAGATAAAGATTGCTCATTTAACAGAGCCCCGGCGAAGCAAATCGAGCATAAGCTCGATATGTTGAATGGGCGTGTGCGGCAAGACACCATGGCCGAGATTGAAAATATGCGGCCTTCCCCGGAAGGCGGAGAGGATATGTTGCACCCCGGTCTCAAGCGCAGGGCCGCCGGCGGCGAGCGCCAACGGATCGAGATTGCCTTGCAACACCAAACCTCGATCGAATATTTTCGCCGCCCATCGGGGATCAACGGAACTGTCGAGTCCAAGCGCATTAACGCCGGTGCGTGCCGCGAAATCCATTAGATGGTGGCCTGCTCCTTTTGGAAACCCAGTCACGCGGGCATCCTTATGCCGTAGCCGGACGCCAGCGACGATTGCCTCGACCGGCATCAGACACCAACGTTCAAACTCGGCGAAGGGCAGGACGCCCGCCCAAGTGTCGAAGATTTGCACGGCCTCGACACCAGCTTCGATCTGCCAGGCGAGATAGTCAATCGACGTTTCGGCCAGCCGGTCGATGAGGCGCTGAAACAAATCGCGGTGGCGGTAGGCAAATAGCCGCGCCGGTGCTTGATCGGGCGTGCTTTTGCCGGCGATCATATAGCATGCAAGCGTCCATGGCGCGCCGCAAAACCCAATCAACGCGGTTTCGGCGGGAAGGCGCGTTTTGACCCGCTCGATCGTCTCGAACACCGGACTCAACCGGCCACAATCTAACGTCCCTTTCAGCTTACTAAAATCCTCCGCCGTCAAAATGGGATCGAGTTTCGGTCCTTCATTCGGTTCGAAAGCCACCTTTTGGCCAAGGGCATCGGGAATAACTAAGATATCGCTGAACAGAATGGCGGCATCAAACCCAAAGCGCCGTACCGGTTGCAGGGTTGCTTCCGCCGCGAGTGCCGGTGTGTAACAAAAATCGAGAAAGGAAGAGGCGCTGGCGCGAAGCGCCTGATATTCCGGTAGATACCGCCCGGCTTGCCGCATCAACCAAACAGGAGGTGGAAAACATGCCTCTCCGCCCATGACTTTAAGGAATGGTTTTGCTTGGATACACGTTTGGCCTTCCAAAACCAAAATCCTCTCAAAATCAAAGAACATTCTTTAGAGATGTTGTCTTTGTCTGTTTGGAAGAGGGATTAGGCTTATTCACTGGTTCGCACAAGCCGACATCCGTTTTGCGATTATCCGCTTTATCAACAAGCCAGTCCGGGCGATTGTGACTCATAAATTTCGTTAATCATTCGAATTGGATGGGGGAGGTCCGGTTTTTCAACCAACAGGTTTTTTGCCCTGTCCCCAGAGTCACCGGGACGAGCGTTTTATTGTCCAGCCTTCGATGGCGGTGGATGAACCTGGTTGTTTTGTTCAATAAAATGGTTGCCAGGCGGCAATGGCGCCAGTTATCCCTCTTTCTCCCCAACATTCCCTTGAATTTAGGGAAAACCATGGCGAGGCCTGAAAACTCTTGGGGCGTCACTACTTCCATTTGCATCTAATTTCCGACGCGACGGGCGAAACCCTGATTGCCGCGAGCCGCGCCGTCACGGCACAATACGAAGGGGTGTTGTCGATCGAGCATGTTTATCCCCTCGTGCGCAGCAAGGGGCAGCTCGACAAGGCTATCGCCGAAATCGAGGCGGCGCCGGGGATCGTTTTGTTCACCCTGGTCGATCAGGATTTGGCCGGGCATCTCGAGGCGGCATGCAAAGAGTCGAGCGTGCCCTGTCTTTCGGTTTTGCAGCCAATCGTGAACTTGTTTCAATCCTACATCGGAACGGCGTCAAAGCCTCGACCCGGCGCCCAGCACATCCTCAACGCGGAATATTTCAAACGTATCGAAGCCCTGAACTTCACGATGATGCACGACGACGGGCAGCAAACCGAAAATTTCGAGGCGGCCGATGTGGTCCTTCTCGGCGTGAGCCGGACGTCGAAGACGCCGACGAGCATCTATCTTGCCAATCGAGGCGTCAAGACAGCGAACATTCCGTTGGTGCCGGATGTCCCCTTGCCCGAGCCGGTTTTGGCATTGCGCAATCCTCTCGTCGTCGGGCTCTTGGCTTCGGTGGAGCGCATCGTCCAAATTCGCGAGAATCGTCTTATCGCGTTGAACGCAAACCCCGATTCACCTTACGTGGACCGCCACCTGGTCGCAGGCGAACTCGCGCGGGCACGTAAGCTTTGCGCCGAACATGGCTGGCCGGCGATCGATGTGACGCATCGCTCGATCGAGGAAACCGCGGCGGCGGTCATCGATCTTTACAAGATTCACCAGTTGAAATTCATAGCCTCATCATGACAGGGTTTTGGCGCGGCACGGCGCCGCTACTCCTCGCCTCGCAAAGCCTCGCCCGGCAAGGCCTTCTTAGCGCCGCCGGGATACCATTCGAGATTTACGCCGCCGCGATAGATGAGCGCGGGATCGAAGCGCCGCTTGTGGCGTCGGGTGCCAACGCCGCCGACATTGCTCTTCATCTTTCCCGCGCCAAGGCGTTGCCGGTCAGCGGGGAAAAGCCGGGCCGGCTCGTTATCGGCGCGGATCAGACGCTCTGTCTTGAAGGCCGCCTCTTTGGCAAACCGGCCGGCCGCGCGGCGGCGAGGGCGCAACTCGAAGCCTTGTCCGGCCGCACCCATGAACTTTATTCAGGCTGCTGCGTCGCGCGCGAAAATACCCTTCTTTTCGAATCGGTTGGCGTCGCACGACTAAGCTGCCGGCGGCTTTCGCCGGCATTCATCGACGCCTATATGACGAAGGTCGGCGACGCTCTCCTGGACAGCGCCGGGGTCTACCAAATCGAGGGCCCCGGCATCCACCTTTTCGATGCGATCGAGGGCGATTACGCGACGGTCCTGGGGCTCCCTCTTTTGCCGCTCCTAAAATTCCTGCGCGAGGAAGGAAGTCTCCTTTCGTGAAATCCCCGGCTTACGGCAAACCAAAGGCATGTGTCATCGGCTGGCCTGTCGCGCATTCGCGTTCGCCGTTGATCCACCGCTTTTGGCTGGAACGCCTCAAGATCGAGGGGTCTTACGAACTGGTCGCAGTCGCACCGGCCGGTTTTCCGGCCTTCGTGCGCGATCTCGCGCGGCAGGGCTTTGCCGGGGCGAATGTGACCTTGCCGCATAAGCAAACGGCGTTCGAACTCTGCGATGTCACGACCCCAACGGCGGCCTGCCTCAAAGCTGTGAATACCTTGTGGATAGAGGCGGGAAAACTTTGTGGCGACAATACCGACGCCGCCGCATTCGTAGGTGCCTTGGATCAGGATGCGCCGGGATGGGACATTACCTCCAGGAAGGCCGTGGTTATTGGCGCCGGAGGGGCCGCGCGGGCCATTGTTTACGCGCTTAAACTGCGCGGCATAGAGCGCATTTTTCTGATCAATCGTACCAAGGAGCGCGCGGCGGAGCTTGCTTCGGACTTTGGCGCGTCGATCGAGGTTGTGGATTTCGCCGATCTGCCCGGCACGCTGGCCGGCACCAGTCTTCTCGTCAATGCGACTTCGCTCGGCACGCGCGGCCAGCCGCTGCTCGCCATCGATCTCGCGCCTCTGCCGCCGGATGCCGTCGTCAGCGATATCGTCTATGTTCCACTCGAAACCGCATTGATAAGGGCGGCCAAAGCGCGCGGTCTCCGTGCGGTTTCCGGCATCGGCATGCTTTTGCATCAGGCGGTGCCGGGATTCGAGCGCTGGTTCGGGATGAAACCTTGTGTCACGCCGGAGCTGCGCGGCGTGGTCGAGGCGGATATTTCAGCGGGGGTATGATGTTTGTTCTGGGCCTTACGGGGTCAATTGGCATGGGGAAATCGACCGCCGCCGCGATGTTTCGGGCCGAGGGAATTGCGGTCCACGACGCCGACGCCGCGGTCCATGAACTCTATCGAGGCGAGGCGGCCCCCGCCATCGAGGCGGCCTTTCCGGGGACCACCCTCGATGGCGTGGTCGATCGTGCCCTCCTTGGTGCCCGGGTCCTCGACGATCCGGCGGCGCTGGCGCGGCTCGAGGCGATCATGCATCCGCTGGTCGCTGCCAGCCGGGATGCTTTCCTGACCGAGGCGGAAAAAAAGGGCGCAAGCCTCGCCGTTCTCGATGTCCCCCTGCTGTTCGAGACGGGCGGCGACCGCAAGGTCGATGCCGTTATTCTCGTGACCGCGCCGGAAGCTGTGCAAAAAGAGCGGGTGAGCCGGCGTCCGGGCATCACACCGGAGCGGCTTGCTGCCATATTGGCAAGACAGCGGCCGGATGCGGAAAAACGCGCGCGGGCGCATTTCATCATCGATACCGGCGGCGAATTTGCTGCCACCGCGCGGCAAGTGCGCGCGATTTTGCGGGCGCTCGCTGGAGCGAAAAACAAGCTTTGAGGCTGCAAGATGCGGGAGATCGTCCTCGACACGGAGACGACGGGGCTCGACCCCGCGAACGGGCATCGAATTGTCGAGATTGGTTGTGTCGAGCTTTTGAATGCGATCCCGACCGGCGAGACTTTCCACGCTTATATCGATCCCGGCCGCGACATGCCCGAGGAAGCCTTCCGGGTGCATGGAATTTCCGCCGAGTTTCTCGCGGGCAAGCCGGTCTTTGCCAAGGTCGCGGCGGGGGTCCTGAAATTCGCCGGCGGCGCCAAAATTGTCGCGCATAATGCCGAATTCGATATGCGGTTTCTTAACGCGGAACTCGCACTCCTGGATATCGAGCCGATTGCATCCGATCGCGTGATCGACACGCTGGCCCTGGCGCGCCGCAAATATCCTGGCGCGGCGAACAGTCTGGACGCGCTTTGCGTCCGCTACGGCATCGACACGTCGCGGCGGACCAAACATGGCGCCTTGCTCGATGCCGGAATTCTTGCGGAAGTATATGCCGAATTGACCGGCGGGCGCCAGGCAGCCCTCGTGTTCGCCCATGACGCCGCTTCGATCGGGGCAGGGGGGGCAAGCCTGCTTGCGCAAAGACCGCATCCGCTCCCCGCGCTGCTAAGCATCGAGGAGCTGTTTCACCATCACGGTTTTGCCGCCACGCTCGGCGCGGCGCCGGTCTGGGACGCCTATTTGCCCTCACAAGCCCTGGCCGGAACGGCGCAAATGATACCCGCCTGATTGTTCCTTTCGGGGACAATGGGATGCAAGCAATCAGTCTCTTCCGCCGGCGTCTCTATTATATTAGTCGCAATTGCTGCAGATGCTTTGATTAACACGGTCGTTTTGTTGTTCAATCCGGCGGTCAAGGTCCGTGGTGGCCGCGCCTTGGGATGCGCCCGGATGAGCTACCGTCTCTCCCGTCGCAGTCAAATAATCTTCGTTCAAAAGTCTTGTGGCTTTGTGCCGGGGGACCGGCCCAGTGCCGGTCTGAGCTTGAACCACAGTGATTCCGGCGACAGTCGCGCATAGGAGCGCAACAAAAAGCGGTTTCATCATAGCGTCCTCCCCCTAATGGTTTCTTCCCTTACCGCCGGGAATAACGTTCTGACGGCCATAAAGGTTCTTTCGCGCCGGTTTTTTATGCGGGTTCCCGCCTCACAATCCGTTAACGCAACTTTAAGGGAATGCGCGCAAGGCTCGTTACAAAGCCTTAACCAACCTTTGGAGCGCGCGCATGGACGCTTCTCCAGACGAAGCCGTTCCTGAACCCACCGCGGCCTGCCCACGGGGCGCGAATGTCCCCACGGCGGGAGCGCGGGACAGGGACTCGAAGCACGGGACTGCCTCCGGCCTTGTGCCTTTCAAGAAGGCGGAAGCAGCATCGGCGCGAAGGGCGCCTCCGCGTTTCGAGCAGCTTTTCTGCTATGGTTCGCACGTGGCCTTGGCAGCTTGTCTTTTTGGTTTCGCATGGGCGGCGGGGTCGTATTTTTCCGGTGGTCAGTCGCCGTTTTACGCAATTAAGCCGCCGCCCGCCCGGACTGTCGTGCCGCAAGGGAGCGTGGCGCGTCCCGAGATGCTCAGCACGGCGCAAAAAATGGCCGAGGATATTCGGGCCGTGAAAGCCAACGTCGAGGCGTTGCGCGCCTCGCAGAACCAGACCGCGAAGGATACCAGCGCGCTCGAAGATCTGAAGTCACGTCTCGAAGCGGTGAACACAGAGACCGGCGCTTCGATCGCCGAACTTGCTGGTAAGGTCGAGCACATGCAGCGCGAACCCGCCGCGAAACTCTCCCAAGTTCTCGAGCGGCTCGATCGCATTGAGCGGCAGATCGCGGCGCCGGTCGCTACCACATCAATCGGCGCCGCCTCGGTACCGGGTAAGGCGGCCGCCGGGAAGCAAGCGCAACTTGCCGTTGCGCCGGCAAAGCCACCGCTTGAAAACGCGAAGGGACATCCGCAACTGATCACAAACTGGGTTGTCCGTGATGTTTACGACGGGATCGCTCTCGTCGAAAGTCCGCGCGGCTCGATCGAGGTTGCGCCGGGAGAGATCATTCCCGGCGCCGGCATGGTGAAATCGATCGAAAGGCGCGGCGCCGGCTGGATCGTCATCACGAGCCGTGGTCTTGTCGATTCCGCCCGCGACAGTTACCACCCCTGACACCGGCTGGCGGCTACCCCGGGCGGGCAACCATGCTATTAATTTTGAAACTTGGTACCGCCACCCCGGCTCGAACGGGGGACCTCTAGATCCACAATCTAGCGCTCTAACCAACTGAGCTATGGCGGCGTGCCAGAATGCGCCCGACCGTAAAAGGATCGATCCGCGATTGCAAGACCTCGAACGACGCCTCCCAAGAGGAGAAAACTCAACCGCGATGTTGCCGTATCTCAACAATCGAGCTTAAGAATAGGTTGATCCAGTCGCTGGAAAAGGATGCGGCCGGGGGACTCCGGCGGCCGCTAGGGCATGTCCCGAAAAAGTTGCTCGACGTTTTCGATCAGGACATGCTCCACCTCTTGATTTTGAGCGAGTCCTTATCGATCAAATGATCCCATTTGATCGGGACGCGCTCTAGGATTTCGTAAAGGTGATCCAACTGGCGAAGAAAGCTCAAGATTGCATGACCGGGTTTTGCTGCGCGCCGGGGCTGACCCGGCAAGACATCGCGGATGTTTTGGCCGTCCTGCCGTCGGAGCTCGCTTCCCATATGCCAATCGTGGCGATGCGTGGCAAACCTGCGGCGCACCCGGACAAGCTGATTCTCGCCAGCGAAAGCCTGCTGCATTTGTCCGGCGCGAAAAATCTCGCCGGTCTTTTCCGCTTTATTTCCGGCGGCGAGGGAGGCGGCTCGCAACGGCTCGCCGATGTTGCTGCGCGCCTCAGTTCCGATGCCGCGCCCGCCATCGAAACGCTGCATTTCCGCATCGGCAGGGCTACGAGAACCATCACCTTCCTTTGCCGCCGCACCGGTGCCGCGGGAACACCGCCACTGTTTGTTGGTGCGGTCCTCGATGTTGTTGACCGGCAGGAGGAGGCAACTTCCCTTGAGGCGCGCGCCGAGCCGCCGGCCAGCCCGGGAGCTGCGGGCCACGGGAACGAACCCATCGAACCGGGCCCGCCAAAGGCCGCGCTCCGCCCGTCGCGGCCGGGCGCCGGCAGCAGCCACGAACGCCTCGAAAAGGAGCTGCGCCGCCAAAAAGCCGACTTTCGCGAGCTAAGCGCCATTTTGGATACCGCGATGGACGGCGTGGCCGTGCTCGATTCACAAGGGCGAATCCTGACCTTGAACCGCTCCGGCGAGGCTCTTTTCGGCTACGATCAAAACGAGGTAGCGGGTGAGCATTTCACCAGCTTGATCGCGACGGAAAGCCGTGCGCTGGCGAATGCCTATTTCGAAGGGCTGAAATCGCATGGCGCCGCCAGTCTGCTCAATCGGGGGCGCGAGGTCATCGGCCTCGCCCGGCAAGGCGGGACGATCCCGGTCTTCATGACGCTTGGCCGCATCGGGGGCGTTGACGAGCAGCGGGCGGCGCGCTTTTGCGCCCTCTTGCGCGACCTTACGCATTGGAAAAAGGTCGAGCGGGAGCTTGAGGAAGCCCGCAAGGACGCCGAGCGGGCAAGCGCGTTGAAATCGGATTTTCTCGCCAGCGTCAGCCACGAAATCCGGACGCCGCTCAATGCGATACTTGGCTTCGCCGAGGTCATGATGGACGAGCGTTTCGGCGCGATCGGCAATCAGCGCTATAAGGATTATCTAGGCGATATTCATGCCTCGGGTACGCTGGTCATGAGTCTCGTCAACGATCTTCTTGATCTTTCCAAGATCGAGGCAGGCAAGATGGATTTCGCGTTTGCATCGATCGACGCCAATCGGATTGTCTCCGAGTGCGTCTCGATCATGCAGCCGCAAGCAAGCCGCGAGCGGGTCGCCCTGAGGCTCTCATTGTCGCCAGCGCTTCCCAGCATTCTCGCCGACGAGCGTTCGCTTCGCCAGATCGTCTTGAACCTTCTGTCGAACGCCGTGAAGTTCAACCGGCCGGGCGGTCAAGTCATGGTCGCCACCGCGCTCGCCGACGCCGGAAGCGCCGTTATTCGCATTCGCGATACCGGGGTTGGCATGTCGGAGGCCGGCATCGGCGTCGCTTTCGCGCCCTTCCGGCGGCTTGCCACCGCGAGGCCGTCGCGCGGCACCGGGCTGGGCCTGCCGCTGACCAAGGCCTTGGCCGAGGCCAATCGCGCCTCCCTTACCATCAAGAGTAAAGAACACGAGGGCACTTTGGTCGAGGTAGTCTTCCCGCCGGCGCGCATCCTGGCCGAATGATCCGACTCCAGAGACCCGAACACGAATAACCAGCAACGGCGGCGGGAACGGTTGCCGATCGCGGTCGTTCCTTGGCGGGACGCTGCCTCATAGAAGCGTGAGATGCGGCGCCGATCGGATGGTGTTCCAGCGGTGCCCTTTTTTGAACGGGCAACGGGGCGCTTGCAAGCGGAGCCAATGAGAAGTTGGGACCGTGGCGGCAGCGGATGTTAAAATCCAGCGTTCAGTCTCGCCGGCCCGATCGATCGGCGACGTTTCTCGCGACTGACGGTTGTTGGCGACCTTGGTGGCGGGCATGACCGGCCGCGGCGTGCCGATTGTAAGCAGTCCCAGCAAGACCTGCATTTGATGGCGTGAACATAATGGATTACGAGAAAATCGCCGAAATCAGCGTTGCGAAAATCCTGCGCGACTTTGTCCGCGACGAGGCTTTGCCGGGAACGGATATCGGCGCCGGCCAATTTTGGAGCGGGCTCGCCGGGCTTGTCGGCAAGTTCGCGCCGCGTATTCGCGACCAATTGCGGTTTCGCGACGAGCTGCAGGAAAAGATCGACGAATATCATCGCGCCACCGCGAGCAGGCCGTTCGACCCGGCGAGTTATCACGACTTTCTCCGCGAAATCGGCTACCTTATCCCGGAGCCGCCCAATTTTACCGTTCGCACCGAAAATGTCCTGGAGATCGCGCGGGTCGCCGGACCGCAGCTCGTTGTTCCGGCGTCGAACGCGCGCTACGCCCTCAACGCGGCAAACGCGCGCTGGGGCAGTCTTTACGATGCGCTCTATGGCACGGACGCGATTCCAGAGACCAATGGCGCGGCGCGAGGGAAGGGCTACAACAAGGTGCGTGGCGCCAAGGTCATCGACTGGGTCCGCGCATTTCTCGACGACGTGGTTCCCCTCGCGGGAGGCAGCCACAAGGCGGTCACCGCTTACAAGGTCATTGGCGGCGAGCTCATTGCGATGCTTGAAAACGGCCTGGACACGCGGTTGCGGCATCCTGGCCGGTTCGCCGGATCCAAAAAGAAGTCGCTCGACTCGTTTGTCGTGCTGTTGCGCCACCATGGCCTGCACATCGAACTCGAGATCGATCAAAATAGCTTGGTCGGGTCGGAAAGCAAAGCCGGCGTGGCGGATGTCATTCTTGAAGCCGCTCTCAGCACGATCATCGATCTCGAGGACAGTGTCGCGGCGGTCGATGCGCGGGACAAGGTCTCTCTTTACCGCAATTGGCTTGGGCTGATGCAGGGCAGCTTGACTGCATTTCTCGAAAAGAACGGGTTGATCGTCGAGCGGCGGCTTGCCGAGGATCGCACCTATATCAGCCGGGATGGCGCCCCGATGACCTTGCATGGGCGCAGCCTGTTGCTGGTGCGCAATGTCGGCCATCACATCGAAACCGGCGCGGTGCTCGACTCCGCGGGGAACGAAATCCCGGAAACCATTCTGGATGCCGCGGTGACCTCGCTGATCGCGATCCACGATCTCAAGCGCGTCAAGGGCCCGCGCAACAGCCGCGGCGGCTCGATCTACATCGTGAAGCCAAAAATGCACGGGCCGGCTGAAGCCGCGCTCGCCGATGCGTTGTTTGCTGGAGTCGAGGACATGCTGGCGCTGCCCCGGCATACAATAAAGATCGGCATCATGGATGAGGAGCGGCGCACTTCCGTCAATCTCAAGGCCTGCATAGCGGCGGCAGCCGACCGCGTGTTTTTCATCAATACCGGCTTCCTCGACCGCACCGGCGACGAGATTCACACGTCCATGGAAGCGGGTCCGATGGTCCGCAAGAACGACATGAAGAACACCGATTGGATCGCCGCCTACGAGAATGCCAATGTCGACGCTGGCATCGCCTGTGGGTTGCCCGGACGGGCGCAGATCGGCAAGGGCATGTGGGCCGCGCCGGACCGGATGGCAGATATGCTCACGCAGAAGATCGTGCATCCGCTTGCCGGGGCGAACACCGCCTGGGTGCCCTCGCCGACGGCCGCCGTCTTGCACGCGGTGCATTACCACAAGGTCGATGTCGCGACCCGCTGGAAAGAGCTCGGCCGGCGCAGCCCGCCGCATCTTTCCGACCTCCTCGCCGTTCCAGTTGGCCGGGCGAACTGGGCCAAAGACGACATTCAGGCCGAGCTCGACAACAATTGCCAGGGGATATTGGGCTATGTCGTGCGCTGGATCGACCAAGGCGTCGGCTGTTCCAAAGTGCCGGATATCCATGACATCGGCCTCATGGAGGATCGCGCCACGTTGCGAATTTCAAGCCAGCACATCGCCAATTGGCTGCATCATGGGATTGTCGCGCGGGAGCAGGTCATGGACACGCTGCAGCGGATGGCGGCGGTCGTCGATAAGCAAAATGCCGGCGATCCGCTCTACCGGCCGATGGCGCCCGGCTTCGACGGTCAGGCGTTTCAAGCGGCGGCGGATCTGATTTTTAAGGGCCGCGCGCAGCCAAATGGCTACACGGAGTGGATTCTCCACGCCCGCCGGCGCGAGGTGAAGGCCGCCGCTGGCTAAAGCATGCCCCGGAAAAGTTGCTCGACTTATTCGATTCCTACATGCTCCACCTCTTTGATTTTGACCTGCGTCCTTATCGATCAAATGATTCTATTTGATCGGTACACGCTCTCAAAGCATGACAAATCGCTAATCCGGCGTCGTGCCGTTGAGCGCCAGCACTTCTCCGGCGAGATAAAGACTGCCCGCGATCAGGATGCGCGGCGCAGCGTGCCATTCCCGCGCGGCAAGAAATAAAAGCGCCGACTTGACGGTTTCGCAGGCCGCCGCGCGGAGTCCATTGGCAATGGCGGCCGCGGCAACCTCGGCAGCGGGCTTGGCATATTGATCGGCGTTCACCGGAACGGCGAGAACTTCCTGGGCGAGGCCCTTGAAAGGCCGGAGAAACCCGCCCGTATCCTTGGATGCGAGCGAGCCGCAGATAATGATCAGCGGCCTTTGCGTCTTGTCCTCGAACTCCGCCATCGCTTGCGCGAGCGCGCGCCCGGCGTCCGCGTTATGGCCGCCGTCGAGCCAGATCTCCGCGCCGGCCGGGGCCATCGCCGCCACCCGGCCCTTGCCGAGGTTTTGCAAGCGGGCCGGCCATTCGGCCCGCGCCACGCCCTCTTCGAAGGCGGCGGGCGCGAGGCTTGGCTCGATGGCGCGCAGCGTGGCAATCGCGGTCGCCGCATTTTGATGCTGATGGCGGCCAATGAGACGCGGCAACGGCAGGTCGAGAAGGCCGCGTTCGTCCTCGAAGACAAGGCGGCCATGTTCTTCCCGTGCTTCGTAATTCCGCGCCGCGGCAATCAGCGGCACGCCCACGCGGCTGGCTTCTAGCTCGAGCACCGCCAGAGCGGCGTCTTGCTGGATGCTCACAATCGCGGGGGCACCGGGTTTGAATATTCCGGCCTTCTCAAAAGCGATTCTATCGACCGTCGCGCCAAGGAATTCCGGGTGATCGATGGAGACCGGCGCGATGACCGTCGCCTTCGGCCGGGCGACGACATTGGTTGCGTCGAATCTTCCGCCGAGCCCCACTTCCAGCAGCAAGTAATCCGCCGGATGCTCGCTGAAAAGCCTGAAGGCCGCCGCGGTGGTGACTTCAAAGAAGGTGACCGGTTGGCCTTTGTTGGCCTTTTCGCACGCGGTCAAGACGGCAAACAGCTCGCCGTCGCCGACGAGGCTTCCGCCGCCTTCCGCGCCAAGCCTGATGCGCTCGTGAAAACGGACCAGATGCGGCGAGGTATAGACGTGGACGCGCTTTCCGGCGGCTTCGAGAATGGCGCGCATGAAAGCGATGGTCGAACCTTTACCATTGGTTCCGGCAACATGAATGATCGGTGGCAGACGCTTCTCCGGCGACCCGAGCGCGGCAAGCAGCCGCTCGATCCGGCCAAGCGACAGTTCGATCGTCTTGCGATGCAGAGTGAAAAGGCGGGAGAGAAGCGCGTCCAGTGAATCCATGATGGCCTTGCTTCGCGGCCCTCAGGCGGCGGCGTGCTCGATGGGCTGGGTCCGCGTCAACAGCGCGCAAAGGCGGGCGAGCGTCGCGCGCATGTCCTGCCTTTTTACCACCATGTCGATCATCCCATGCGCTTCGAGATATTCGGCGCGCTGAAAGCCTTCCGGCAGGCGTTCGTGAATCGTTTGTTCGATCACCCGGGCGCCGGCAAAACCGATGACCGCGCCGGGTTCGGCGATGTGGATGTCGCCGAGCATGGCATAGGAGGCCGTGACGCCGCCCGTCGTCGGATTGGTCAACACGACGATATACGGAAGCTTGGCGTCGCGCAGACGCTGCACGGCGATCGTCGTGCGCGGCATTTGCATCAGCGAGAAGATGCCTTCCTGCATTCGCGCGCCGCCCGAGGCCGTGAAGATGATGAATGGCGTGCGGCGCTCGACCGCCGCCGTCATGCCCGTCACGATGGCCTCGCCCGCCGCCATGCCGAGCGAGCCGCCGAGGAAATCGAAATCCTGCACCGCGGCGACAATG
>DATBYR010000030.1:0-8739 GCA_036513565.1 Methylocella sp.
CATGCGCAACTTCTTCGACAGACTGACCAAAGCCGGGAAACCAAAAATGGCCGCCATCGTCGCAATCATGCGCAAAATCATCGTCCGCCTGAACGCAAAACTTCGACCAGACCTCATCACACATCATGGTAGATGACGGCCGAGGCCACGACCTTTTGGGCCGTCCACATATGACGCCCCACATCATGAGTCATCATCCGCGAGACTGGGTATTACATGAACCCTGGAAGCTTTCTGAAGAGCTCAATTTCTTCGCGGCAAGGGGGCGGCCGCGAAGCGAAGGCGAGGAAATTGAAATCCTGGAGCCGACGCTCGATGAAGCGCTGGCAATGATCGACAATGGCGAAATCATCAACGCAAAGGCATTCTGTTTTTGCGTTATGCCGAACGCGCCGGTCTCAGGCGCTGCGATGAAAATCAAGTTGCGGCCAATCAGCCAGCCCGTCGAGCCTTGGCAAGCTCAGGCTGCCGCAAGCTCCTCCGCGAAAGCCGCCAGATCGATCGAGCCCTCGGCTTTTGCGGGCGTTTCGCGTCTTTCCGGCAGGATGGTTCCGGGCGGCGAAATTTGTATTTTTGCCGCGGGCGGCAGCCGGCGCGCGCTTGCGAAGCCCGGCAGTGCGTGTGACGCCACCACGGCACGACGAAAATCGCGGGCTTCGTCCCGGGCGGCTTCGGCTTCCAGACGGCGCAAGGCCGCGATCAACCGATCCAGTTCGCCGTGGTTGACGGAAGCGCAGGCGCGCAGGACGGAATCAACAATAGGCCCTTGCAGACGCGCGTTCATCGGTCCGCCGCAACCGGATTTCGCGACCGCCTCCAAACCCGCGATAAAAGCAGGCAGCAAGTGCTCCGGCATCTGTGCCTTGCGATAAAGCGCCACGAATCCGGCGCTTTTGCTTTCGGCCACGAGGCCTATGACGCGCGGCATCGCGAGCCCGCTCAATTCGCAAAGCGCCGTCGCAAGGAGGTACTTATTGCCGCAGAGCAAACCGCGCAGCAGAAGTCCTGCGGTCAATTGGCCGGATCGGCGCAGGTGCGCGACAAAGTTCAAGATTTCATTTGCTTCGCCCACCGTCTCGGCGGCTATTTTGACATTGGCTCTTTCCCGGGCTTCGCGCGTCAGGCATCGGACTCTTTCCGGGGTCAGCCCCGCGCGCCCCGTTATCATCGCCGACAGCGCCTTTGCCGCGGCGCCGGCTAGGTCCGAACGTAACGACGCCGAAAGGTTCGGGCGCGCCAGAAGCGCCGCGCGCAGGTCCGGGTCGTGGCCATAGCGCTCGATCATCCGGTGGATGGAAAATTCCAACAGCTCCGCGCCCGGGTTACCGGCGAGGGAAATCAAGGCTTTGCGGGTGCCGACCTCGGCGAGCGCCGCTGCCACCTGAGCCGACACCCACGGCCGGAGAGCAATTGCCGATTGCGCGAAGGCATCGGCGGTGGCGGCGCACTCGACGAGTTCCGCGTCGGAAAGCAGCGGCGAACGGGCGAGAACAATCGCGGCAACATCGGAGCTGTCGTGGGCAAGAGTGAGCACCATATAATGCGGCACATTGGCGGCGCTCGCGAAGCTCTCGGCAAGGGTGCGGCGAACGAGCGGCAAGGAATCGTCGAGCAGCCCGGTCAGGGTGAGCCTCGCTTCCTCGCGCTCCGGCTCCGGAAGATCGCCATAAAGAAAGGTGCGTGCGAGCGCGCCCGCGGCTTCGGCCAGCTCCGCTGGAGAAGCGGTCCGCGCCCATTGCAAAAAATTTCGAACGGCCATGGTTTACGAATCCCAAAGAGATATTCCCAAATTAGTTTCCCCCAACATGGTAAAAGAACACTTAAACGCCGGGCGGCGCGCCGCCGCCAGACCCACCAATGCGTGGCAGCATCGGATGCGCGATCAATTGCAAGGAGGCCCTTCGCGGCACAAGCGCGGCGGCATTTTTTACGAGGATTTCGTCATCGGAGCCTTGATCGAGCACCGCCTGACGAAGACCGTCACGCAAATGGACAATATGCTGTTTTCCAACATGACGCTCAATCCGCAGCCGCTCCACATCGACGCCCATTTCTGCGCCGCCGAAACCGAATGGGGGCGGCCGTTGATCAATTCCCTCTTCACCCTTGGTCTCATGGTGGGGATTTCCGTCAACGATCTTACGCTCGGCACCACGATTGCCAACCTTGGGATGACGCAAGTGAAATTTCCGGCGCCCCTGTTCGAGGGCGACACCTTGCATGTCACGACCGAAGTTTTGAGCAAGCGCTTGTCGAAATCCCGCCCGGACGCAGGGATTGTCGAATTCCTCCACCGCGGCTATCAGCAGGAGGAGAGGCTCGTCGCCGCCTGCCGCCGCCAGGCTTTTATAAAAAAGCGGAGTGTCTAAACCACTAAAGGTGTCTCATGCGCTCGCTGCTTTTCATTCCAGCCGACAGCGAAAAAAAACTCGCGAAAGGGTTTGCGAGCGGCGCCGATTGCCTCATTCTCGATCTTGAGGATTCGGTTGCGCCCGAAGCCAAGCAGAAGGCGCGGGAGCAGGCCCTCGCCTTCCTCGCCGATGCCGTGCCAGGGAGCCCGCGCCCGCGTCTTTACGTCCGCGTCAACGGGCTCAATTCAGGCCTGACAGAGGCCGATCTCGGTGCCGTAATGCGGGCGCCACCCGATGGCGTCCTGCTGCCAAAGTGCGTCAATGGCGCGGCGATCCAGCATCTGGGCGCGATGCTCGCCGTCAAGGAAGCGGAGCATGATCTCGCGAATGGCGCGACGCGAATCATGGCGATCGTCACCGAGACGGCGGCGTCGATTTTCAACATGGGCACTTATGCCGGCGCGAGCCAGCGCCTTGAAGGGCTTACATGGGGAGCGGAAGATCTCGCCGCCTGCCTCGGCGCCGAAACGAATAGAGGCGCCGGCGGCGGCTATAGTTTTCCTTATCTTTTGGCGCGAAGCCTGACCCTCTTCGCGGCGGCGTCCGCGGGAGCGCTGGCAATCGACGCCGTGGATGGGAAGTTTCGCGATTTGGCGGGATTGCGGCTCGAATGCGAAGCCGCCAAGCGGGACGGTTTTGCCGGCAAATTGGCGATCCACCCGGCGCAGATCGAGATCATCAACGAGATTTTCTCGCTTTCTCGCGAATCGCTTGCCAAGGCGCGTGCGATCGTCGCCGCTTTCGAGGCCGAGCCGCAAGCAGGTGTCATCGGACTCAATGGCGAGATGCTCGATCTGCCGAATCTTACGAAGGCACGGCGGCTTTTGGCGGGCTATCGGGAGACTTGAGATTCTCCACGCGACTCACTTCATACGGAATTCATTGCACTGCCGAGGCCGGCGAGGAAACCCTAAGGATATTGGGGTCTTGGCGTAGAGGCAATATATAACACTGAATTTGTTCTTTATAAGTTAGATATGACTTTATCCATTTCAGCTATGACCTCTTCATTCGCAACCATAATTGTATGCTTTTATAGTAAAAATGTAAATTGAAATAATCTTTTTAAGCCTAGGTTGGCGTTTCGGATGTTGTAATCCGCTCCAGTCGTGCGCGGTCCGCCTCGGCGTTGCGTCCGGAACGAGGAGACAACCGCTCGAAGCGCGATGATGCGCAATTCACATACGACAGGCAACCCATCACAATGAAAACAGCTCGTCTCGCAGTTCTTGGCATCGCCCTCGTGGCCGGAATCAGCGCCGCGGTCCTGGCCAGCGGCTCAAAAGCGCCGCAGATAGCGGCTCCACCCCCGCCATCGACCGACGGCGTGCTGGTCGCGGCAAAGGAGTTGAACCTCGGTGACATAGTCGACGAGAGCGGCATGCGCTGGGACGACCGGCTAAAGGATAATATTCCGGAAGGCGTCATTCGCAAAAGCGCTTCGCCGGGCGGCATCGAGGAACTGAAAGGAGCGTTCGCCCAGCGTACTTTCGCTCCGGGCGACCTTCTGCGGCGCGAGGGCCTCGATAAAGATCCCCCATTCGTCAGAAGGCTGGCATCGGGCAACCGCGCGGTGGCGATCACCATCGACACGCAAGGTTCGAGCACGGCTGGTGGGTTTATCCTGTCAAATAACAAAGTCGACGTGATTCACACTTTTCACGACGAGGATGCCACCCGCAAGGGCATCGGCAATTCATTCGTCAGCCAGACGATTCTGACCAATGTTCGTGTTCTCGCGATCGGCCAGAATGTCCAGGCGAAAAATGGGGAGCAAGTCATGAACGGAGTCAATGCCACCTTGGAAGTTACGCCAGCCCAAGCGGAAACCCTCACGGCTGCGCAGCGCACCGGCCAGCTCTCGTTGGCCCTGCGTGGCATGGCCGATGCGAATGCGGCCGGCGAGCAACATCAAGACTACAGCAACGGACTGACGGTGGTCCGCAACGGTGTGGCAGTCGAGACAGGGCGCGTTGAGCATTACGAGACAGGGCGCGTTGAGCATGTGGTGTCGCGCGAGCAAGGAACCGGCCGGGCAACCGATCGATAAGGGCACGTATGGTTTTGGAGATCCGCAAATGAAACGACTGTTCCCTATCCTGGCCGCGGGAATAATGGCAAGCCTTTCCATCATGGCGGGCATTGGCGCGGTTCACGCGCAAGAAAAAGCCGAGGCCCGGTTCATTGGCGCGGTCACGCCGAGGCGGATCGCAATGGGGGTGGGCAAATCCGTCATTATCGATCTGCCCCAGGATGCGGCGGAAATCTTCGTCGCCAACCCGAAGGTCGCCAATGCCGTCGTCCGGTCTCCGCGCAAGCTCTATGTCATCGGCATGGATGCCGGCCAGACAAGCGTTTTTGCGCTGGATCAGCAAGGCCGCCAGATTGCCGCCTTGGAGCTCAGCATCGGCCGCGATGTTGGCGAGCTTCAGCAGATCCTGCGCGCCGCGATGCCGGCGGCGGCAATCACCGCGCGGACGGTCAACGATACGATTATCCTGATAGGATCCGTCGATTCCATCGAAGACGCGCGACGCGCCGGCGATATCGCGAAAGGCTTCGTGCAGCAAGTCTCTGCCGCGGGTCCCCCCGGCATTGCTGGGGGTCCCTCCGGCGCGCCGGGCGCGAGCGCGGATGATGGCCGGGTGGTCAATGTGCTCACCATACGCGGCCGCGATCAGGTTATGTTGAAGGTTACCGTGGCGGAAGTAGAGCGCGATATCGCCAAGCAACTCGGGATCACCACAAGTTCGCTGACCGCCAGTTGGGGCACTTTCACCCAATTTAACCCGTTCGCGATCAACGGCGTGATCGGGGCCGCGGGAAGTGTCATCGGGTATCCGCCAAATGCCATGCCGACAGCGCTAACGGCGCATAATCCCGCCAACACTTTGAGCGCTACCTTGCAAGCCTTCGAGCGGAATGGCGTTGCGCGCATCCTCGCGGAGCCCACGGTTTCCGCAGTTTCGGGCGAGAGTGCGAAGCTAACCGTTGGCGGCGAAATACCAGTTCCAACCGCGCCCAGCTGCACGGGCGTTGGAGTTTGCCAAATCGGCACCGAGTTCAAGCAGTATGGTGTTACTTTGCGGTTTTCTCCCGTGGTTCTGGCGGAGGGCCGTATCGTGCTTCATCTTGCGACCGAAGTGACCGAAATAGATACCCAAACCGCCCAGATCATCTCTGGCACGGTCGTCCCCGGATTTCTCACCCGCAAAAATGAGACGACGGTAGAGGTCCCTTCGGGCGGCTCCATCGCCTCCGCGGGACTTCTCCAGACGATCTCAAAGCAAACCATCAATGGCCTTCCGGGGCTCCTCGATCTGCCCATTCTCGGCGCGCTGTTTCGCTCGAACGATTACCGGCGGCAGGAGACCGAGCTTATGATTGTTGTGACCCCCTACATCATCAAGCCCGCGCAACCAAATGAGATTGCAAAGCCGACCGATGGTTTCGCCGATGCGAGCGATCCGCAAGCCTGGTTGCTCGGGCGAATCAATCGGCTCTACGCCTCGCCCGGCAATCCGGAGGCCGTCAAGGATTACAAGGGACCGGTCGGCTTCATCCAGGATTGAGGCCAAGGCAACCCAATCGAGAAAGCTCAACATCCAATGTCAGTCAAGATCCACTCCACGCGCGCCGCCCGAAAATTGGCTTGCCCAACAGTTGCTTGGGCGCGAAATCTTCGTCCTCTGTGCTTGCTGCTTCCGCTCGCCGGTTGCGGCACGACGGAGCGTATGGTCGTATCCTCGATTCCGCTGGATGATTACCGGGTCCGCCACCCGATCGTGCTTGCCGAGAGACCTCGCACGCTGGAAATCCTTGTCGAGCCAGAGACCGGCCGGTTCGATCGCCATTCCGCGGCGCAGCTGCGTGAATTCGCCGGCCTCTATCGCAAATTCGGCCGCGGACCCATTACGATCATGCCGCCGGCGTGGCCCGGTGGCCCACCCCCCATTGAGCCGGTGCGGCAGGCACTTTTTCGCGCGGGGGCGCATGCGCGTACCCTTGTAGCTCCCTATCCGGCGGGTCCCAATCCCGTCGCCCCGGTTCGTTTGAGCTTTCTTGGCCTCAAGGCAAGCGTCGCGGACCAGTGCGGCCAATGGCCAAGGGACCTTGCATCGGGCAGCAGCGTCGCGGGCTGGGAGAACAAACCCTACTGGAACTTCGGTTGCGCCTATCAAACCGCATTGGCCGCGCAGGTCGCCGATCCGCGCGATCTCGTCGCGCCCCAAGGGGAAACGCCGGCGGACACCCTCATGCGTACCCGCGCCATTGAAAGCCTTCGCAACGGCCAAGATCCCGGCACGAAATGGACATTGGTTAACTCCGACATCAGCAAGGTTGGGGCGAACTGATGACAAGCCCAGCCGACATCGAACTCGCGCAAATTGCCCCAGTGCCGCGCATTTCCCTGCAAGCTTTCTGCGAATCGCCGGAAACCATGCGGATCATTCAGGCGGCCGCAACCGATCGCCGGATGGAGAGGGCGCATGTGAGCGTGCACTTGGGCGGCGCGCTCGCCGCGATCGAGGCCTACCGCGACGCTCCAACGCCAAATGTCATTGTCCTCGATTCCGCCTCCGGCCGCGGCGAACTCGTCTCGCACATCGATGCCCTTGCCGAATTCTGCGATTCCGGCACCAAGGTGGTTGTCGCCGGGCGCACCAACGACATCCTTCTTTACCGCGAGCTTATCGCGCGCGGGATCAGCGAATATCTCGTCGCGCCTTTCGATGTCCTCGAATTCATCCGCGCCATCTCGCATCTTTACGCGGGCGCGGGAGCAAAGCCCATTGGTAAGATCATCGCCATAACCGGTGCCAAGGGTGGGATTGGCGCATCCTCGATGGCGCATAACATCGGCTTCTCGATCGCACGGGACCTCGATACCCAAACCGTCATCGTCGATATGGATTTGGGCTTCGGTACAGCGGGGCTCGACTTTAATCAAGATCCGCCGCAGGGCATCGCCGAAGCCGTATTCGCGCCAGAGCGGATCGACGAAAATCTCGTCGACCGGCTGTTATCGAAATGCGGCGAAAAGCTGAGCATTCTAGCGGCTCCCGCGACGCTCGACCGGATGTATGACTTTTCAGAAACCGCCTTCGACTCGCTGATCGATATTTTGCGCGCCAACACGCCCTGCGTCATTTTGGATATTCCACATATTTGGACGGCGTGGGCGCGGCGCATGCTCGTCAATGCCGATGAAATCGTGATTGTCGCGGCGCCTGATCTCGCGAACCTGCGCAACACAAAAAACATGCTGGATATGCTGCGCTCGGCGCGCGCGCATGATGAGCATCCAAAGCTCATTATGAACTGCGTGGGAATTCCGAAACGGCCGGAGATCAGCGTCAACGATTTCGCCAAGGCGGTCGATCTCGTGCCTTGCGGAATCATTCCTTTCGCGCCGAAGCTCTTTGGCCCGGCCACCAACAATGGGCAGATGATTGCCGAAGTCGAGCCGGCCGGTAAACTCGCGGGCATGATTAGGGATCTTGCGCGAATAATTACCGGCCGGAACGAAATGCGTAAGGCGAAACGGAACCTTCTCGATCCTTTGATGATGATGCGGTTCGGCCGGAAGCAGGCGTCCAAAGCCGATCCCAGCGCCTTGCGCGGCGCAAGTCCAAACCAGTCATGACCGCGATCGCGGCGCACGCGGTCTGGGCGGCGGCGTGCCGGCCCGGGAATGCGATCCCGACCGGCGCGCGGAGCCAATGCCGTTAAGAGGTCTATTATGTTCGGCAAGCGTTCAGCCTCCGAAGCCCGCGACAAAAACCCCGCGGTCGCGGCAACCGTTGCCATGGCGGCAAGGCCGATCGCTGCCCCGGCTATTCAGAGCGGGCCGCCGGCGCAGCAACCGGCCCAGGAGGCGCAGCGTTCCGACGAGTATTACGCAACGAAAAGCATGATCTTCGGCGCGCTTGTCGAGGCGATCGACCTGTCGCAATTGGCGCGCCTCGACGCGGAAAACGCGCGCGAGGAAATCCGCGACATCGTCCACGAAATCGTCACGATCAAGAACGTCGCCATGTCGATCGGCGAACAAGAAGATCTGATCGACGATATCTGCAATGATGTTCTCGGCTACGGGCCCCTCGAACCTCTTCTTGGCCGCGACGACATTGCCGATATCATGGTGAACGGCGCCACCCGCACCTTCATCGAGGTGGACGGCAAAATCCAATTGACCAACATCCGCTTTCGCGACAACGCGCAATTGATGAACGTTTGTCAGCGTATCGTCAGTCAGGTGGGGCGCCGGGTCGACGACGCTTCACCAATCTGCGACGCGCGTCTTGCCGACGGCTCGCGCGTTAAT
>DATBYR010000031.1:0-5892 GCA_036513565.1 Methylocella sp.
ATTGACTGCCAGCGGCACAGTTGGCTCGCCATTCAGCTACACGATCACCGCGACTAAAAATCCCACGAGCTTCAATGCGGCGGGATTGCCCGCCGGACTTTCGATCAACACAACGACCGGTGTCATCGCCGGAACGCCCACGGCAGCGGGAACGTCCAGCGTGACGTTGAGTGCCACCAATGGTTTAGGAACGGGGTCCGCGACATTGGCTTTGACAATCAACGCGACCACCGCGGGAAGCTCCCTGTTCTTGGCGAGTGATGTCCCGGCTGTTGTGAACTTTAACGACTCGAGCTCAGTCGAGCTCGGCGTCAAGTTTACTGCGGCGAGGGCGGGGAGCATCACGGGCTTCCGGTTCTACAAAGGTTCGCAAGACACCGGCACGCATACCGCGCATCTGTGGAGCGCGGCGGGAACGCTGCTCGCGAGCGCGACCTTCGCCGGTGAGACCGCGAGCGGCTGGCAACGGGTCAATCTCCCGGCGCCGGTCGCGATCGCCGCCAACACCACCTACATTGCCTCCTATCACAGCAACGGCTTTTATTCCGCGAACGGCAACTATTTCGCCACGGCGCACACCAACGGGCCCCTGACCGCTCCCGATAGTGCTTCGAGCGGCGGCAACGGCGTCTATGCGTACGACTGGCAGGGGAGCTTCCCGTCGAACACCTACAACGCAAACAACTACTGGGTCGACGTCGTGTTCCAATGAGCCGGCGCGCTGCCTGGGCCAACAAGGGCATTGGTTCTGCGTGATGGGTCGACGACCGTTCACGCGCCAGTGCCGAGGGCCATCGATGCACCCTTCGTGCGCCGTTGGTGCGCACGAAGGGGGTTGCACCTAGAGCGCTTTCAGATTCCGGGGAATCGGAAGGCACCTCTAGATCTTTGTTTTATCGCATTTTCTTAACGCGAACGGTATCCGCTTCGCTTGAAAATACTTTTCTGTAACGGGCCAATTTGTCAACCCCTTGCGTCATCCCTTCGCCGGTTCACTCTTCTGTCTGTGGTCGGCGCCGGAGAACAGCGGGCCGCCACCTGATGGGATAAGATGAGGATGAGGCCGGCCAATCTAGTTGCGCGTGGTCGTGAGCCACGCAGCGTTTTGCGGTCTGACCTCGTCCATCGTCCCGGCGAGGGACGAACGGTTCGGGAAGGCTGGTGTTTCGCCCCCGCCGCCGGAACAATCGAATTCGCCCTATGGGCGTCGAACGCCGCTCCATCGACCCACATCTGATGCAGGATCATGGCGAGCTTGCGCGCCAGCGCCACCTTCGCTTTCTTCATGCCGGCGCGCCTGGCGAGCTTCGTCGCCCAGCTTTTGAGGCCCGCGCGTCAGGATGACGTTGGCGGCCTCATAGAGAGCGGCGCGCACGCCAGCGTCGCCGATCTTGCTGATCCGCCCGGTGACATCCGTCTCGCCGGACCGGTTTTTCTTCGGCGTCAGGCCAAAATGCGGTCCGACCCGTTTCGACGACGAAAACCGCGACGGACCGTCGATCGCGCAAACATAGGTCAGCGCCATGACCGGCCCGTCGCCCGGCACGGCACCGACTCAATCAGCCGGGCGCGCGTGTCGTCCCGCGCCATCGCCCGCACCCGCTTCTCGAACATGCCAACCTCGCGCAGCAGCGCCGCATGGGCCGCCAGCAGCGCCGTCGCGATGATTTCCCATGTCGATTGGCCTGAAACGAGTTCCTCGATCCGCCCCCCAAAACGCTTCGGCGTCGTCGGCCCGACCCTCAACCGAACCCGCGTAATATCCCGCGCGGGCTCATCTCGATATCGTACAGCTTCGATTGAACCAGCTTGCGCGCCGTCAGCAGCGCCCGCGTCGTCTCCTGCGCCGCCAATGACTTGCAATGAACCGGCCGAAACCAGCCGAGCCGCATCGATCATCCCTGACGAGCCGGGTGAGGTTTATGCCGACAAAGCCTATGATGCTTTGTCCGTCGAAAAAGCGATTAGAGCCAAAGGCGGAACCTCGAAGCTGATGCGCAAGGGCCATCGCTGGCTGCCGGCTGAAAGGCTTGAGGCGCATAATCGTCCGCTGCGGCCGGTCCGCGCAAGTGTTGAAAAAATCTTTGGCACTTGGAAACGCAGCTACCGTTTTCGTTCCATGCGATGGATCGGGCTTGCCAAGGCCAAGTGCCAAGTCCATCTCGCCGTACAATTTCAAGCGCTATTGGCGGATGCAAACCGCCTGAGCGGACCGCAACGCGGATCTCAAAACCGCCCACCGGCAAAGCCCGTCCGGCGGCGGCATCTCACTGCTCAACCGGCAATTTTCATAGCGCAACAATCCCAGACTGCCGTCCCAATCATACAAGGCGCTCCAAGCCGCTCCCCCCGGCAAAAGGCCACCCCCGCGCACAGGTCTCGAAACAATTTGGTGCGATTGGCATCGTACAAAAACGCCTCGGGGCGCGCTACGAAACCGCGGAATCCCGCCGGGCCCGCGCGGGTTTCAACGAAGGATCGGCGGCGAGCGCCTCGGCGATCAGCTCCGCTGTTCCTGCTTCGATCCGCTCTTCCAATAACTTCAGGAATCTCGGCTTGTCGAGGCCGGGCGCAATCGGTTCGAGGAAAGCGATCGTGGCCCTGCCGGGATGGATGGAGAGACTGCGGCGCGGCCAGTAGAGGCCCGTGTTCAACGCGACTGGCACGCAAACTGCTCCCGAGTCGGTGTAAAGATACCCTACCCCTGACTTAAATTCCGGTGGCGCGCCGGCAGGCTTGCGCGTGCCTTCCGGAAAAATAATCATCTGGCGGCCCTGCGCAATCGCCTCGCGCACTTGCCGGGTGAGATCGGGCAAGGCCTGGCCGCGTTTGGCGCGGTCGATGGCGACTTGCCCGGCGCCCTTAAGATACCAGCCGAAAATGGGGATCGCCATCAGCTCGCGTTTGAGAATGTAGGAAAAATCCGCGCTCTTTGTCGTGAGCGCCATGGTCTCGAGCGTGGACTGATGCTTTGCCGCAATAATACACCCGCCGCGCGGAAGATGTTCGAGACCGCGCCAGACAATCTTGGTTCCGCAAATTTTTTCGGCCAGCCAAACCGCCGAGCCCGTCCAGAACTTTGCGTAAGCCTGGACTTTTTGGCGGCCCATGACGAGAACAGGCAGGCCGGCGAGCGCGAGCACGGTGGTCGTGAGATAAAAAGCCGCGTGGAATACAAGCGAGCGGAGCAAAATCATGGGTGTTTGATCGTGTGGCGAATGCGAGGAGTCCCTATGGAGCTTTGATTTGCGCCGGTTCTATAGGGCCGCACCCAAGAGGTAAAGCCGCGCGATAAATTGCTCTCGTGGATATCGAAATCGGGTTATCCTATTCGCGCGAACCCGCGCCGCTGTGGCTTGCAGTGCATGGCGGTGGCGAACAAGCTGCGGTGCTGCCACTCGACAAACTCTTCGACGGCATCGCGAAGAATCCGGCGGCGCCGGAATATTGGTGGGTCTATGCGCTCTTGCTCTCGTCAATGATCCCGAGCATCATAAATCTCGCCATAGGTGGTACGGCATTGACGCGCGGGTTTCCGTGGCTGCCGCGGCTTCTCCTGCAATGGATGCCCGAAGGGAGAGCCATGCCGGAATACAAACGGCAGCTCGCGGCCATTGGGTTGACCGGCCATGTTCGCGGGCGCAGGTCTCGGCATCGCGGCGCAGGCGTTTCTCGCCTGGGGCCTCATCTTCCATCTGATGCCAGCCATTGGCCTCGACCTGCTCGACATGGCCCGCGCGGTTGCCGCTTTCGACTTTCCCGCGCGGATCGGCCAGCTTTTCGCAGGCTTCTTAGCGCTCACGTAGCGGTCACATCTCGCCCTTCTTGCACTTTTCGCGGTACTCCTTGCGCGCCTTGCCGTGCAGCTTTTGCTCGTCAGCTTTGGCCGAACATTCCTTGGACTTGGCCGACATCGGGGCCTTCTTCGCCTTTGGCGTGGCGGGGGCGGCAGGAGTGGCAGGAGCTGCGGGCGGATTCGCCTGCATTTGCGCATAACCGGCTGCGCTGAAAGAAAGAACAAGGGCACCGGCGATCATCAAGCGGACAAGGGTTTTCATAAAAGCCATCCTTGGGATTTTAGTGTTGACATGCCCGGCGCTTTTAACCTTGCGCGCGGATTTGTCCAAGCCTGAAATGCTGCGGTTACGCAAAAAAACCGCAAAATTGACTTTACATATAAATATATCTGCATATTGTTCGTAGGACGAACGCCTGTAGGAACCCCATGCGCGGCCACATCCCTTTCGACGCCATTTGCACGGCCTCGGCGGCAGCCGGCGAAGCCACCCGTTTGCGCCTGCTCGCCCTTCTCGCCGAAGCCGAGCTCACCGTCAGCGAGCTCGTGACGATTCTCGGCCAATCGCAGCCGCGCATCTCGCGCCATTTGAAGCTCCTCGTCGAAGCTGGGCTTGGCGAGCGTCATCGCGAGGGCGCCTGGGTCTTTTTTCGAATCGCGCAGACGGGGTCCGTGGCCGGTTTTGCCCGCGACCTCGTGGCAAAGCTCGCGCCGGACGATGCGCGTCTCGCCGCCGACCGCGCGCGGCTTGGCGAGGTCCGCCAGACCCGCGCGGACCAGGCGGCCCGCTATTTCGCCACCCATGCGGCGAACTGGGACGAGGTGCGCGCCATGCATGTTCCAGAAGAACGCGTCGAAGCCGCGATCCGCAATGCGATCGGCGCGGGCCCGGTCCATGCGCTCCTCGATCTTGGCACCGGCACCGGCCGGATGCTCGAACTCCTGGGGCCGCTGGCCGCGCGGGCGGTTGGCGTCGATCAATCGCCGCAGATGCTGAGCGTTGCGCGCGTGCGCATTGAACGCGCCGGCCTGCGCAATGTGCAGTTGCGCCAAGGCGACATTTACGCGATGCCTGTCGAACCGGATTTCCATGATCTCGTCGTCATGCATCAGGTCCTGCACTATCTCGACGATCCCTTGCGCGCCATTCGCGAGGCCGCGCGCGCCTTGCGGCCGGGCGGCCGCCTCCTCATCGTCGATTTCGCGCCGCACGAGGAAGAGACTTTGCGCGCGGCGCACGCGCACCGGCGGCTTGGCTTCGCGGCCGGGGAAGTCGCGGGCTTCATGGCCGCCGCCGGATTGGATTTGATTGCTACCGACGCGCTTGCGCCAGGCGCGGGGGAGGCCAACAAGCTTACCGTGTCCCTCTGGCTGGGCAGCGACCGCCGGGTGATCGCCGATCCTCTCCCTTTGACCGCGCGAGAAGTCGCATGAACGAAAACCCGTCCTGCAGTTTTCCCCGGGCGAGCCGCACAGTCTGTCCCGATATCTCGGTCTCCTTCGAGTTTTTCCCCCCGGCGAGCGAGGCGATGGAGGCGACCCTTTGGGAGTCGATCAAGCGTCTGGCGCCGCTTGGGCCGAGTTTTGTCTCCGTCACCTATGGCGCCGGAGGCTCGACACGGGAGCGCACCCATGCGACGGTCGCGCGGATCGTGAACGAGACTTCCGTGAAGCCCGCTGCGCATCTGACCTGCGTCGCGGCCGCGCGGGGGGAGATCGACGCCATTGTCCGCGACTATTGGGACATTGGCGTCCGCCACATCGTCGCGCTGCGCGGCGATCCGCAAGATGGGCCGGGGACGAAATTTTGCCCGCATCCCAACGGCTATGCGGATTCCGCCACGCTGGTCGCCGGAATCAGACGGGTGGCGGATTTCGAAATCTCGGTGTCCACCTATCCCGAAGGCCACCCCGAAAGTGTCTCGGCTAACGCCGATATTGATGTCTTGAGAGCAAAGATCGATGCCGGAGCGAGCCGGGCGATCACCCAGTTTTTCTTCGAAAACGAAGTCTATTTGCGTTTTGTGGAAAAGGTGCGTGGACGGGGAATCGACATCCCGATCATCCCGGGCATCGTTCCGGTGCAAAGTTTCAAG
>DATBYR010000032.1:0-9275 GCA_036513565.1 Methylocella sp.
TTGCGATTCTCCTCCATGTCGATGAAATCGATGACAATGAGACCGGCAAGATCGCGCAGGCGCAATTGGCGGCTGATCTCGTCGGCGGCTTCGAGATTGGTGCGAAGCGCGGTATCCTCGATATTATGTTCGCGGGTGGAGCGGCCGGAGTTGACGTCGAGCGCGACCAAGGCCTCGGTTTGATTGATGACGACGTAGCCGCCCGACTTCAAGATTACCTGGTTCGAGAACATGGCGTCGAGCTGCGTTTCGGCACCGGACTTCGCGAACATTGGCTGCGGATCGCGATAGGGCTGGACCATCTTGGCATGGCTCGGCATCAGCAAGCGCATGAATTCCTTGGCCTCGCGATAGGCGTCTTCCCCCGCGACCACGATCGCGTCGATGTCTTTATTATAAAGATCGCGGATCGACCGCTTGATCAGCGAACCCTCTTCGTAAACCAGCGTCGGGGCGCTCGATTGCAAAGTGGTTTCGCGTACCGTTTCCCACATTCGCAGCAGATATTCGAAATCGCGCTTGACCTCGGCCTTGGTGCGCGCGGCGCCGGCGGTGCGGACAATTACGCCCATGCCTTCCGGAACTTCGAGTTCCTGAGCAATGGATTTAAGCCGCTGGCGGTCGGTCGAGTCGGTGATCTTGCGCGAGATGCCGCCGCCCCGCGCGGTATTCGGCATCAAAACCGAATAGCGCCCGGCAAGCGACAAATAGGTTGTTAGCGCCGCTCCTTTGTTGCCGCGTTCCTCCTTGACGACCTGCACGAGGAGAACTTGGCGGCGCTTGATGACCTCCTGGATTTTATACTGCTTGCGCTGGCGGTGCAGGCGAGTTGGCATCTCTTCCATCGCATCGCCGCCGAGCTGTTCGATCTCGGCCGTTTCGTCCTCGCCTTCATCGCCGGGATCGCCACCAAGCTCGCTAGGCTCCGGCGTGGCCGTGTTCGCTGGCAAGGCGCCCTCACTCGCAAAAGCCGTTTCTGAATGTTCCGGCCTCGCCGCCGGGCCGGTGTCATCCCCCGCGAGAACAATAGCGGATTCAGCGGCGCGATCCGGCGGTCCGGATTCCGGGAGGGAGTCTGCCGGTGCCATGGCGTCTTGGGCACGCGCACCGGCGGATTCTTCCGGCGGAGCCAGGGAGCGAGCCCCGGCGGCGCGTTCTCCCCCGAACGGCTCAAGTCCCGTCTCTTTGCTTTCCGCCTCCGGGCGGACACCGCCTGCCGCGTCCCAGGACGCTTCGCCTGCGTAGGACTCGGCGAGTGTTTCAGAGAGTGTTGGGTCCGCGTCCCGCCGTTTCTCGGCCCGGGGGCCATTGCGATCGCCACGCCGGTAGCGGCGGCTGCGGCGCTGCGGACGGGAAACGTCTTCTTCCTCGTCGCGTTGAGCCCTTGCCTCTTCCTCGATTAGGGCCTGACGATCGGCGACCGGAATCTGATAATAATCAGGGTGGATTTCCGAGAAAGCGAGAAAACCATGCCGGTTGCCGCCGTAATCCACGAAGGCGGCCTGAAGGGAAGGCTCGACCCGCATGACCTTGGCGAGATAAATATTGCCGCGAAGCTGTCTCTTGCTGGCGGCTTCGAAATCGAATTCCTCGACCCGGTTACCGCGAAGGACGACCACTCTGGTTTCTTCGGGGTGAGACGCGTCGATAAGCATTTTGTTGGCCATGTGAAACTCGTTCGGGCGCGACGCGCGTAGGGCCAGTGCCGCCAGCCAAGGTCTGCAAACCGGACGCCGGGGCTAGGCGTGGCCGGCGCAAGGCCGCATCACGCAATGGATGGGAGAGTGAGTGAGAAAAAGGAGATATGGGGCGGCGAGACGCGCCGCCGCCCGGCGTTCCGCCACGGGATAAACGGGGACGCGCCGCGCCATTATGGGTAAGACCGGTCCGGCGGCTTTGGTCCGGGCGGCGATCGCAACGCATGAACTCGGTTATCACGCCTTTGGAAGCAACAACCACGGGCGGCCACGCAACCGGGAGGATGCCATACCCCAATCGATCGATGGCCGCTAATGGCCCCATTGCGGGACAGGTCATATCCTCGTCACCTATCGGGAACGGCGCCCCTAAATGGGAAACGTCCAAACATCAGTCCTGGCAGGCGGCACCTCGGTGAAGCCCTAGTTCCGGGAGCACCAGAAGCAATTTTGTTCCGGCTCCGGCTTTCGCGACCACCTGAAATACCAATAACCACCTGAAATACCAATAATAGGCGGCGCAACGCCGGAAATTCCCCTGGCCCTGATTCGCAAATTTCCGGGCCCGGAAATGAATTCTTAATTCATATTCATATCGGGTTTCTGGACTGTTTGGCAAGTTTTCCTTTGAGCTGCGTCCGCGCGGTGACGGTTTTCGCGGAGGGTTTCTGGCATGATCATAACTCGTTAACCTCGTTGATCGTAAACACAACCAGGTTCGTGTGTCGTGAAAACGCCGTGACCGCGGCCATGGAATTTAGGAACGGCGGCCCTAACGGCGGCTCGAAAGGCAAACCCGGGGCGAATCGATGGCGGCGAGCACTTTTTTTTGCAAAGCCGTTGGCGCCATGGCGCGCGGGGTGGGGATGGCGCTGCTCGCCGCCGGTTGGCTGACGCTTTTGCCTCCGGCCGGGCGATACATTGGCTTGCGCGCGGACGCCGCGACGGTTCAGTCCGAGCTAGGAAAGCGTCCGGCCGCCAATGCGGCGAGGATCGAGCAGAGCGGCGATCGCGCCAAGCTCATATTCGAGCTATCCGCGCCCCTGGACGCCACGGCCTTTGTCCTTGCCGATCCTGATCGGGTCATCGTCGATTTGCCGCAAACCGATTTTGCGCTGGACCCGGAGACCGGCAAAGCGGCATACCCGCCGCCCCGGAAAACCAGCCTCATCGCCTCCTTTCGATTCGGGCAACTCGCGCCAGGAAAGTCGCGTATTGTCATCGATCTTGGTGCCCCGGCGCGGGTTTTGCTGGCGGCTTGCGATAGATTGGATGGCCACGGCCACACACGCCTCGTCATCGAGCTAGCCAAAACGGATCGGCGGAATTTCCAGGCCGCCGTGCAAAGAGCGCGGATCCAATTGGCGGCGCTGGCGCAACCCAAGAAGGCCCAAAAGTCCGAGCCGGAATCGGCGAAGCCGGTCATCATGATCGATCCTGGCCATGGCGGAATCGACCGGGGCGCCATGGCGAAAGGCCTCATCGAAAAGGAGCTGGTATTCGATTTCGCCAAGGCGGTCGCGGCCAAACTCGATGCGGACGGCCGTTTCAAGGTCGTCATGACGCGTGACGACGACAGCTTCGTTCCCCTTTCCGAGCGGGTGCGGATGGCGCGCGACGGAAATGCGGCCCTATTTCTCTCGATTCACGCCGACACCTTGTCAAGTGCCGCCGATGTTTCCGGCGCGACCGTCTACACGGTATCGGATCGCGCCTCGGACGCCGAAGCCGCGCGCGTGGCCGAAAAAGAGAACCAGTCCGACGCGGCGGCCGGACTGGACAAAACCGAGGACGCCAGCGACGTTTCCGGCATTTTGTTCGATTTGACGCGGCGGGAGACCCGCGCCTACAGCCACTTCTTCGCGCACACTTTGGTCAATTACTGGCGGGTCGCGTGCCGGCTAAACAAAAATCCACGGCGTTCGGCCGGGTTTCGCGTTCTAAAAGCGCCCGATGTTCCCTCCGTCCTGTTGGAACTCGGCTATCTTTCCAACGAAAAAGACGGACTGGCGCTCGCTTCGGCGCGATGGCGCGAAAACGCATCAAGCCAAGTCGCGGAGGCAATCAAAGCTTTCTTCGCGGCGCGGGAAAGCGGCGCAACCGTGACCAAGACCGATCCCGATCCGGCGCCGGTTGGAAAAATTCCGTCCGCCGGGCCGTAAATATTTTTACAGCGAAGTGCAAAATCCAGGATCGAAACCAGCGGCCGCGGATCGCGCGGCGTTATCGACTTCTTTCTATCACCTAGGCCAGCAACTATGGTTGGTACTGGGGCGCGTGGCCTTGCTCGACACCAGCACCGCATGCATTTAGTTGCTGCTTAAACCTAGGTTCACGAACTTCGTTGGACATGGGTCTATGTTGGCTACGCTTGGATACGCTTCCACCCAATTTATCGGAATCCATGTCGTCACGTGTTATCATCGGGGCGTTTGCCATAACGCCTACCAAATCTTGAAGCGCTTTTTCCTTATTCACATTCAACTGTTCCGCTATCAGGTATGTCAGAAGATATCGGTGCGTCCTTTCTAGGCAAATGTGAAAAGCAGCGAACTGTTTTGATGCGCGCGCGTAGAGCCAGAAATTAATTGCCGAGATGAACTCAATTAGGGTACCGCTAAACAGCCCGAACTCGCTAACTGTAAGCGAATTATTACTTGTTGAAGGTCCAATGTGTCCGAAGCGGCTCAGAAGGTCAACTGCGAGTTTATAACACAGTGTACCAATCAAAACGCCAAAGCCGATCCAGGCGACGCGTCTTGCCGAACGGAAGCTCTCGATTACGTGTTCGTGGACGTCGTTGTAATATTCCAAGATAAGCTCTTCGTGGGGTGCTGCGATGCCGCCCATCTAACCCTCATCGACAGCGTGCTTTAAGGCCGTCTGACGGGAATGGTTCGCTTCCATGATGCGTTCTCCGGTGCTGGCATTGGTGTCCATCGGGATGACTGGCGTTTCCAATGTCCGCGCGTTATTCGCACCTAAGGCCACCGGCGACCGGGACTTTTGTCACACGCAAAAGTTGCAATCGGAGGTCGCTTCCGGCTGGCGAAGACGGCGCGCACCACGTTGTTATGAGCTAATTCCAAATTCCGCGCCCCCTGATTAGGGGATGCTGAATAATGATCAGCAATAGGCTCAGAGCAGGACGCCGGTCTCCGTCAAAGGCACTGCCGCTGAGATTAAGGTCGCTGATCCGCTCGGATATGGCGGAAAGCCTTTCACATCGGCGCGCAGTGGCATCATTCAGGCGGCATTCGCCGAATGGCCGCTTCCCACGCATTACCGAAATTCAAAGTGGGACACTGCGTTTGGGGGGTCACTACAGCCTGGCAAAAACAGTTAATGAGATACCGAAACCGGCTATAGGTCGGGAGATTGTCCCGCGTGACGATTCGAAGCGTACGGCGCCGCTTCATTCGACAAATTTTCAACACAAAAGCGCCGCACGGAGAAGACAGCAAAGTCGGCGTTGGGCGATAAACAAATCGCCCGCCGCGGTTCCAAACCCCGGGATCCGCCGGGCGAGCATGGCGATCCGGCCGGGATATTCGCATATCCACGCCATTATTTGGCTCGGATTCACGTGGCCTTATGGATCGGCCGCCGTCGAGCGCCGGTATTGGTTTTAGGTCCCCTGTATTATTGATTTCGCCAGAAAGAGTTTCCGGAATTCAAAGGGCCAGGTTGCATGCGACAAATAACCCGTTTCCTCGGTTTCGTTTTCGCGACTGGCGCGATCGTGTTCGTCATTGGGGCTTGCGCGGCGGGGCTTTTGGTTTGGAAATTCGAACGAGGCCTGCCGGATTATACGACGCTCAAGGATTACGAACCGCCGGTGATGACGCGGGTCCATGCGAGCGACGGATCGCTCATCGCCGAATATGCCCGCGAGCGGCGTCTTTATCTTCCGGGCGCCGCCATCCCGGCCCTCGTCAAAAACGCGTTTATCTCCGCCGAGGACAAAAATTTCTATGCCCACCCTGGCGTCGATCCGGAAGGCATTGTTCGCGCCCTTATCGTGTTCCTTCAAGGCGACAAGCATGTCCAAGGCGCCTCGACCATCACCCAGCAGGTTGCCAAGAATTTTTTGTTAACGAAAGAGCGGTCCTTCGAGCGCAAGATCCGGGAGATGCTTCTCTCGTTTCGGATCGAAGGCGCCTATTCCAAGGAGAGGATTCTTGAGCTTTATCTCAACGAAATCTATCTCGGGCTCGGGAATTACGGTGTCGCCGCCGCGGCGCTGAACTACTACGGCAAGTCCGTGCATGAGCTTACGATCGCGCAAGCCGCCTATCTCGCCGCCTTGCCGAAAGCGCCGAATAATTATCATCCTTTCTTGAAGCACGAACGGGCGATCGAGCGGCGCAATTGGGTCATCGACCGCATGGTCGAAAACGGCTATGTCTCGCGCCAGGACGGCGAGAAAGCCAAGGCCGAGGGGCTCGGCGTCAACCCCAGGGTCCTTTCGCCCAATGCTTTCGCCGCCGGCTTTTTCGCCGAGGAGGTCCGCCGCGAACTCAGCGATCGTTACGGCGAAAAGAAACTCTATGAAGGCGGTCTTTCGGTTCGCAGCACACTTGATCCGAAAATGCAGCTGATGGCAAGGCGCGCCCTGGTCGACGGCCTTGTCCGCTACGACGAGGCGCATGGTTTTCGTGGTCCCATGCGCCACATCGACATCAGCCAGGATTGGGGGATTTCGCTTGCCGATGTTCCGGCCTTGGGCGATGTCGCACCTTGGCGGCTCGCCGTCGTTCTCGATGCCACCGATGCCGCCGCGCGAATCGGCTTGCAACCCCACCGGGAAAAATCCGGCGAGATCGAGCGCGAACGCGAATCCGGCACTCTCGCCACCGCCGGACTTCATTGGACCCGTGGTACTGGCTCCCGCGCGTCGCTGGGGCCGGGCGATGTGATCTATGTCCAGCCGGTCGGCGGAAATTCTCAGCAGTACCGGCTGCGCCAAATCCCGGAAGTCAGCGGCGCGATCGTCGTGATGGACCCCTACACCGGCCGCGTGTTCGCCATGGCCGGCGGTTTTTCCTTCGACCAGTCCGAGTTCAATCGCGCGACGCAGGCCCTGCGCCAACCGGGTTCCTCGTTCAAGCCTTTTGTCTATGCCACGGCACTCGACAATGGCTATACGCCATCCTCCATCATTCTCGATGAGCCCATAGAAATTGATCAGGGACCGGGTCTTGGAGTGTGGCGTCCGGAAAACTTCGAGGGCAAGTCGAGCGGTGCCCACACCTTGCGCTATGGGGTCGAACATTCGATCAATCAGATGACCGTGCGGCTCGCCCGCGATGTCGGTATGCCGCTCGTCGCCGAATATGCCAAGCGCTTCGGTATCTACGACGATCTGCCGCCCTACCTCGCGATGTCGCTCGGTTCCGGCGAAACGACCTTGGTGCGCCTGACCACCGCCTATTCGATGCTCGCCGACGGCGGCAAGAGAATCAAGGAAACCTTGATCGACCGCATCCAGGACCGCTGGGGTCATACGATCTACCGGCACGACGAGCGAATCTGCGAGGGGTGCGACGCGCCGGCATGGCAAAATCAAGAAGAGCCAAGACTCATCGACAAACGGGAGCAAGTGCTCGATCCCCTCACCGCTTATCAGATCACGTCGATCATGGAAGGCGTCATCCAGCGCGGCACCGGCCAAGCGATCAAGGAAGTCGGCAAGCACCTCGCCGGCAAAACCGGGACGACCAACGACGCCAAGGATCTTTGGTTCATCGGTTATTCGCCTGATCTCGCGGTCGGCGTATTCATGGGTTACGATCAGCCGCGCTCGCTAGGAGATTCGGCGCAAGCCGCGCATTATACGGCACCGATCTTCCGCGACTTCATGAAGATGGCCCTCGCCGGCAAACCCGACATTCCATTCCGGGCGCCGCCTGGCATCAAGCTGATCTGGGTCAGCGCAAAAACGGGAATACGGACAAGCGCGAGTTCCCAGGGCGCAATCCAAGAGGCGTTCAAGCCAGGCACGGCGCCGCCAGACTCCTATGCCGCCGGCGATGCGACGCCCCGGGCGCAAACGGTCGATCACGACACCGATCGTCTGGTCGGGACCGGGACCGGCGGGTTGTATTAGGCCGCGGCTCGATCGGGGCGCGGCCTAGCTTTGGTCCACATCTTTGCCGGGGGCGGCTGCATGGCTGCCGCCGCCTTGCAACGGGATCCCGCCTTGGCCGCGTTGCATGGCCGCCCGAAAACCGCCAGCAAAGAACACTCCTCACCTTGGCCAACACCGTGCTGACCAGATCAACGCCATCGACTACCAAAAAGCCTGCAAACTAACGGTTGCCGGGCTCGGCGGGAGGATTGGTCCATCGCTGACGTGAGCTGGCCAGCGCATCATCCGACAGGTCAGCGCCAACAGTTCACCCGGGGCGATCCGCATGTTCACCAGCCGGATGGGTGGCGATGACGCCTGCTTTCTGGCCAAGCCGACATGCACCTTTGAGGATCGTTTTCCGCCCTTTGTTCAGATGCCGCGCAATGGTGGCGGTCGTCCATGTCACGACACCCTGAGGGGATCGACGGCAAAATTCAAACCGAGCCACCCGTTTCGATCGAGCCTTTTCACGCAAGGTAGGATCGCCTAAATCCACAGTCATGCCGCGCATTCAAAAGCACCGGTTACGTTCGCCACCTGCGCCGGAGGATCCCGGCGCCGCCGCCGCGCCCTTGGACGATCCGGACCCCGGACAGGATTTGGCCGCCGCTCCCACCTCGGTCCGCCATGGCGCCGCCGCCGTCCGACGCTTCTGGGAACATGCTCCGGTTGGGCCAGGCGTCTACCGGATGATCGCCGCAAATGGCGAGGTTCTCTACGTCGGCAAGGCAAAAAGCGTCCGCCAGCGGATCGCCAGCTACATGCGGCCTTCCGCCCATACCACGCGCATCGCAAGGATGATCGCGCTGACCGCGTCGATAGTCTTCGTCTCGACCGGGACCGAGAGCGAAGCCTTGCTGCTCGAGACGAATTTCATCAAGCAGATGAAGCCGCGTTTCAATGTCTTGATGCGCGACGACAAGTCGTTTCCCTATATCTTGCTCACCGGCGATCATGCCGCGCCGCAGATCACCAAGCATCGCGGCGCGCGCAACCGGAAGGGAGAGTATTTCGGCCCCTTCGCGAGCGTCTGGGCCGTCAATCGTACCTTGAACGCCTTGCAGCGCGCCTTTCTTTTGCGCTCCTGCGCGGACAGCTTTTACGCCAATCGCACGCGACCGTGTCTGCTCTATCAGATCAAGCGCTGCTCGGCCCCTTGCACCGGGGAAATCGGCGAAGCCGAATATGCCGGACTCGTGGCAGAGGCCCGCGCATTTTTGTCCGGTAAGAGCCGCGCCGTGCGCGATCGTCTCGCAGAGGAAATGGCCGAGGCCTCGGCCGCGATGGAGTTTGAACGCGCAGCCAGGCTGCGCGACCGCATCGCCGCGCTCTCCGCCATCCAAGGCGCCCAAGGCATCAACCCCAAAACCGTCGAAGAGGCGGATGTCTTCGCCATCGTCGAACAGGCCGGACAGTTCTGCGTCGAGGTCTTTTTTTTCCGGACC
>DATBYR010000033.1:0-12462 GCA_036513565.1 Methylocella sp.
ACACGGCGGCCACGGATCGCTCGAATGGGCGATGGCCTGGCTCGCCTTCGACGACGGCTTCGTGCATTCCTATTGCAACACCATTCCCACCCCTGACGGCGGCACCCATGAAACCGGCCTTCGCGCCGCGCTGGCGCGCGGCCTCAAGGATCACGCCGAGCGGATCGGCCTGGCAAAGAAGGCGGCCCCGGTGACCGGCGACGACGTCATGGCGTCCTGCGCCGCGATGGTTTCCGTCTTCCTTCGCGAGCCGGAGTTTCAGGGCCAAAACAAGGGGCGGCTTTTGACCAATGAAGCCGCGCGGATCGTCGAGGGAACTTTGCGCGATGCGTTCGATCATTGGCTCGCGGCCTCCCCTTCGCACGCCGCGAAGCTCGTCGACTGGACGATCGAGCGCGCCGAGGAAAGACTGCGCCGGCGCGTTGAGAAAGATGTTGCGCGCAAGACCGCGACGCGCAAGCTCAGGCTTCCGGGAAAACTCGCGGATTGCTCGAATAATTCATCGCAAGGATCGGAACTCTTTATCGTTGAAGGCGATTCCGCCGGCGGCTCCGCCAAGCAGGCGCGCGATCGCGCGAACCAGGCGGTACTGCCGTTGCGCGGCAAAATCCTAAACGTCGCCAGCGCCACGCGCGACAAACTCGCGGGCAATCAGCAACTCAACGATCTTGTCCAGGCGCTCGGGTGCGGCACCGGAGTGCATTACAAGGAACAAGACCTTCGCTACGAAAAGATCATCATCATGACCGACGCCGATGTCGACGGCGCCCATATCGCCTCCCTGCTCATCACCTTTTTCTTTCGCCAGACGCCGAAACTCGTCGAGACCGGACACCTTTACCTAGCGGTTCCGCCACTCTACCGGCTGACCCAAGGCGCCAAACAAATCTATGCCCGCGACGACGCGCATCGCGATCTATTGATCGCCAAGACGCTCACCGGCAAGGCCAAGATAGAAATTAGCCGTTTTAAAGGGTTAGGAGAAATGCTCCCCGCACAACTTAAAGAAACGACGATGGACCCAAAAAGGCGCGGCCTGCTCCGCGTGGTCGTTCTCGCCGAAGACCGGGAGGGCACGTCGGACTCGGTCGAGCGTTTGATGGGCAACAGGCCGGAGGCGCGCTTCGCTTTCATCCAGGAGCGCGCGGCTTTTGCCACCGCCGCCGAACTCGTGGTGGTTTGAAATAGGCGCTCGCGAAGCCCGGCCAGGGAATTGAAGTTGGCGCCGAGAAAGACGCGAAGGTGGCCGGCGGCAAATGGCGTTTCGAGGAGGCCACTCCTATAACCATTTGCGCGCCGGCCAACCCTACGGACCCAGGAGATGCGGCGGACCCGAGCACTCCGCAGGGTATTTTAGTTCAACGCCGAATACGCATTACGATACGTACGGCCACGGGCAAGGCTTTCTTTTAAGGAGCCTGCTTCGCGCCGACAGATAAAATCACGTCGGCGGGCTAGTTAACCCGCGAACGCGGCAAATTGCAATCGGCATCTTGACCTCCGGCGCCTAATTTTAGCACGCCCGGAGCAGTAACAATTGCCCGCGCCGTAACCATGAAGCGCTCGTCCGGTATGCGCAACGGTCCCGCCAAGACATCGATCTCTCCGCCGCGCAATCGGGCGAACATCCTATTTGAGGGCGGCATCGTATCGTTCCGCGACGTAGTCCCAATTCACGAGATTGTCGACAAAAGCCTTGAGATAGTCGGCCCGGCGATTCCGGTAATCGATGTAATAGGAGTGCTCCCAGACATCGACCGCCAAAATCGGCGTTGCCCCTTGGAGCAGCGGATTTTCGGCATTTCCCGTCTTCGCGACGGCAACCTTGCCATCTTTGACCACAAGCCAAGCCCAACCGGAACCGAATTGTGTCGTGCCGGCTTGGACCAACTCCTGCTTGACCTTTTCGATCGATCCAAAAGTTGCAACGAGCGCTTTTTCGAGACCGTCTGGAACTTGGCCGCCGCCATTGGGCTTCATCGACTTCCAATATACCAAATGGTTATAATGCTGCGCTGCATTATTGAACAGCGGCACGTTTTTGCCGTAGGTTTCCGTGACGAGTTCTTCCAAGGACTTGCCTTCAAAACCGCTGTCCTTCAAGAGATTGTTGGCGTTCGTCACATAGCCGGCGTGATGCTTGTCGTGATGAAATTCTAGCGTCTCCTTGGAAAGGTAGGGCTGGAGCGCCTCGTAGGGATAGGGAAGATCGGGCAAGGTAAATGTCATGTGGGGCTCCTTGGTTTTGGCGGCGGGGCTAGGCTTTTGCGTCGTGGCCATGGAGCCTCATAAGTAATCGGCCCCGTCTGGCGCGGCAAGCGGTTGGCTGGGCAGAAGGTCCGCCGGATATTCGGTTGTGTTTTGCCGCGGGGCCAGGTGGCACCGGAACAGGGATGACATGTGATTGGCCGCGAACCGGGCGATCGGATTTGGTTGGGGTGATATCGTACGCAGCCGTTTTGTTTTCGAGAGCCTAAGGCGGAAAAAATGAGCTATTTGGTTTTTGCTCTGGGAGCTCTTCTCTCGCTGTGCGGGGCCTTCGCGATCTCGGCGGGCTATGAAATCATCCAGGTCGAGCGCGGCTGGGCCGGTGTCATCGCTGGTGCAACGGCGCTGTCCGGCGGGATCGTGACAATTGCGCTCGGGTTTGTCTTGCACAGTCTTGCCGGCTTGCATGCTCTCCTCAAGACCGGGAAGGGATTGACGCCGTTGCCGGGCGAATTAGGTGAAGATGAGGCCAGCGAGTTGCACCCGGAACCGGGGCTTGCGTTCAACGCCGACGCTTCGATGTCCGAAGCGGGGCCGCCTCCGGCACCCATGCCGCCCGCCGCCAGCTTGCGAACCTGGCCGCAGCATCCAACGCGTCCCAACCTCACAGCTGCACGAAGCGTCTTGAAGACTCGCGGGACAGTGTTGCCCGCCGCGGGGGCAACGCCCGAGTCTGATGTTGCCTTGCCAAAACTCCCCCTCGTTTCGCGCGCCGCTCCGAGCGTTTCCCAAGCCGCAATGGAGCCGCCGTCTGAACCTGGCTTCGCCATGCCGGACGAGGTGGCGGCGGCCAAGGCCGCGGACGAAGCGAAAACGCGGCCCGCTTCCGCTCCCGCAGCGGAGGCGCCCGCGGAACCTGCTTGGAATGCGGACGACGAACCAGGACTTTTCGACGACGATAAAGCAAAAGAGCCGCCTATCGAGGCGCCGCTTCAAGAAACGCACTTCGAGCCCGGCGAGCCCGAGACGGAATCTGGACCGCGCGTGACCTGGCCGGCTGAAACGGCTTCGATCGATACGATTTTCGGCGAGGACCTTCTCATCGAGGCGGACCCGGCGCTGGATGCGCGGACAGAGGGCGCGAAGCCTTCGTCCGAGGCGATCGAACCGGCGCCGCCATTTGTATCCGAAGCCCTACCAACAGCGGATCCACGCGAACCTTCGACGCCCGCTGTTCCGGCTGCCAGCGAGGCGGAGTTCGCCATCGTTGGACGCTACGAATCCGAAGGAACCTCTTACGTAATGTATGCCGACGGGTCCATCGATGCGCGATCGGAACGCGGGGTTTTTCACTTTCAATCCATGGCGGAACTCAAGGCATTCATGGAAGCTCAAGCATAAGTTTAAAGTCGGCCCGGGCAGATCAAGTGCCGGTCTCGAACCCGCCTTCGACGCAGGCCAGGGCGAAGGCGTATTGCAGCGCCACCTCTTCTAGATGATCGAAGCGTCCCGGTGCGCCGCCATGTCCCGCGCCCATGTTGGTCTTTAGGAGGATTGGACCACCGCCCGTCGTCATGGCGCGAAGCTTAGCAACCCATTTCAGAGGCTCCCAATAGGTGACACGTGGATCGGTTAGGCCGCCCAGTGTCAGGATCGGCGGGTAAGGTTTGGCTTCGACATTGTCATATGGAGAATAGGACCGCATGACCGCGAAGGCGGCCGGGTCGGTGATTGGATTGCCCCATTCGAGCCATTCTGGCGGCGTTAACGGCAGGCTTGCATCGAGCATCGTATTCAAGACATCGACAAAAGGCACGTCCGCGATGACGCCCGCAAATAATCCGGGAGCGAGATTGACGGCGGCGCCGATGAGCATTCCGCCCGCGCTGCCGCCTTGTGCCACGATCCGTCCCGCGCCAGTGTAGCCCGTGGCAATGAGATGTTTCGCCGCGCTGATGAAATCACTGAAAGTGTTCGGCTTTTTGCCAAGTTTTCCGTCGGTGTACCAGTGCCAGCCCTTATCGGTGCCGCCGCGAACATGGGCGATCGCACAGATGAAGCCGCGATCGGCGAGGCTGAGGCGATTGGTGGAAAACGAAGCAGGCACGTGAGAGCCATAAGCGCCGTAGCCGTAAAGCAGCAAAGGGGCGGATCCATCGACCTGCGTACCGGCACGATAAAGGATCGAGATGGGAACTTGTTCGCCGTCCGCGGCGACCGCGAACAGCCGCCGCGTCACATATTGCAAGGAATCGTGACCCGAGGGAATGATCTGACGCTTGCGCAGGATTCGTTCGCGGGTGGCGAGATTGTAGTCGTAGGTTTCCCACGGCGTCGTCATCGACGAATAGGTGAATCTGAGCGTTTCCGTCTCATATTCGAGACGCTCTTCAAGGCCGAGCGAATAGGCTTCTTCGTTAAAAGCGATCGCATATTCCTCGCCGCTCGCGAAATGCCGGATCATGATTCGCGGCAGGCCTGCTTCGCGCTCGATGCGCACGAGATAATCCGGATACACCGCCACCTTGATGATCATCCTCCCCCGCTTGTGCGGGACCTCGTCGATCCAGAACGGTCGTCCTGGGCTCGCCAAAGGCGCGCTCATGATCTTGAAATCTTCGGCTCCATCGGCGTTGGTCCGGATAAAAAGCCGGTCGCCGCGATGTTCGACGTCATAGCGCAGACCCGGCGCGCGAGGCTCGACGAGTCGGGGTATCGCGTTGCCATCGGCAAGATCGAGCAGGTGGCATTCGGAAGAATCGTGATCGTCGACGCTTATGATTGCGAAGCGCGCCGATTGGCTTCGCCTGATATGAATGAACAAGCCAGGATCGTGCTCCTCGAAGACGCGAGCGTCGGCCGAGGGATCGCTGCCGATCCGGTGCCGGAAAACCTCGGCTGGGCGGTGATTTTCATCTGTCCGCACATAATAAAAGCCAAACGAATCCATTATCCATACAAGGTCGCCACCCGTATCGGCGATCACCTCCGCGCTGTCCCTTGGGCGGCTCTTCTCGCTTGGTTGGCCGGGGCTCAAGGCGCGGATCCGAATCGAATAAAGTTCCGAACCAGTCTCGTCGGCGCTCCACGCTAGTTTGGTGTGATCCGGGGAGTGGCAGGCAGCGCCCACTTCAAAGAAGCTCTTGCCGCGCCCTTGCGCGTCTCCGTCGAGCAGAACTTCCTCGGATCCGCCGGAACGCTTGACGCGGCAAAAAACCGGGTGCTGGCCGCCCTTGTCGTGGCGGGCATAATAAAGCCACGGACCGTCGTGGCGGGGCACCTCGGAATCTTCCTCCTTGATCCGCCCGCGCATTTCCTTGACGAGCGCCGCGCGCAACTCAGCGAGCGGCGCGAGCATGGCCCACGCATAGTGGTTCTCGGCCTCGATCAAGGCACGAATATCGCCGGGCAAGGCGGCGGGGGCGCGCAGGACCTCTTGCCAGTTCGCCGCCTTCAGCCACCCATAATTGTCGCTCAGTGTAACCCCATGCAGGGTCGTTTCCGAGGGGCGCTTTTCGACAGCTGGCGGCGCCGTGGGACGGGGAGCGGACCATTTAAGCTTGCGCATCCATCATTCTTCCTTAAGGGCGCGGCAAGGACGCGGCATAGGTCAGGCAAGAGCGTTGCGTTATTCGCGCGCGGCCCGGATCTTTCAACGCTTTTTTTGCTTCAATGCAATAAAGTGTATGCATTGCTACTTGCGGAAACCAAGCGTTGCCCTTAGAAAGGCCGGAAGTTCTTGAAAGTCGATTCGCAAAAATCGCTTAAAAGAGCTTTGTTTGGCTGGTCTTGCCGCCATGGTATATGATAGGTCATCGCTATTTAACCCATATACTACCGGCGACACCTTACTCCTCTGGGATATCGAGCGCCATGAGCGAAACCTCAAGTTCTAACAGTTTCATCGAGCTAGCCGCGGACATCGTTTCGGCATACGTCAGCAATAATTCCGTGCCGGCGAGCGATCTACCGTCCTTGATCAGCGACGTGCATTCGGCATTGCTGCGTGTCACCTCGGGCACGATGGCCGCGGCGGCCGAAACGCCAAAGCCAGCAGTGCCGGCTAAGAAATCAATCACAAAAGAGTATCTCGTGTGCCTGGAAGATGGGCGAAAATTCAAGTCGTTGAAGCGGCATCTGCGGACTCAATACAATTTGTCACCGGACGAATACCGCGAGAAATGGGGCCTTCCGTCGGATTATCCTATGGTCGCACCGGATTACGCGAAGGCGCGTTCGAACCTTGCCAAACAGATGGGCCTTGGCCAACAACGCCGGCGCAAACGGTAAGCGGACAGGACTGGCCGAGCCTGGCAGCGGGAGGGAGGCGCGCGTTCCATTCCGCGATTATGGGAAGATTGGCCATGGGGCGGCCGGTTCCGGGGCGAACAGGCGACGAACGCGAATCGTTGGTTGCAGCCGGCGTTCGCGGTTCGAGCGTTCACTGTGGACCGCGAATTGTGCCCTCCGCCGGCCAATCCACCAAGCCATCCTTGGCGGAACCTTTGGCCAGCTTCGCCCATGGTGCCTTTCTCAAGTTTCTGTTTTTTTCAGTGGGAAGAGCGAAAATTCAAGAGCGTATCCAAATGTCACCTCCTCACGACAATTGGTATTAAACGGCGGCGGCACGCGCATCGTTCTTGATTCGCTCGACCATCGAACGCACGCCATTGGAGCGCTGCCGCGTCAAATGGGTCGAAAGGCCGAGGCTCTCGAACAACCCCTGGGCATCAATGGCAAGGATCCGCGATGCCGTCTGGCCCGAATAAACAGCCAGCAAAAGAGCCACCAGCCCGCGCACAATATGAGCGTCGCTGTCTCCCTTTAAGTGGAGTACAGGGCTTCCCGAACGATCCGTCGCGACGCGGGTCTCCAGCCACACCTGGCTGGCGCATCCGCGCACTTTATTTCTATCGCTACGAGCGGCATCATCCAACGGTTCGAGACCGCGGCCGAGCTCGATCAAATAGCGATAGCGGTCCTCCCACTCGTCAAGGTAATTGAAATTCTCGATGATCTCGTCGAGCTTCATGGCGGTCCGCATGCCCGGCATAAATAGTCACACTCCCCACTGGCGAGATGCGCATAGCCCACCAAAACGTAAAGCCGGACCCTTGGGTTGATTTCAAGCACGCATGCCCGGCCGCGGATTTCCGTCGATGGGTTCGCCTATTATACTTAATTCGCGGCGGCCGACGCATCAACAACCGGCGAATTTGGCGGCGTCTTGTCGTTGCCGCCGGAGCGCCGTCCCGCGGCCATGCGGCTTAGATGGCCGCCCCGTCAAGACAAGTCTGGCCCGGGATGTCTTGCACCCCGCGCGCGGCCCCGGCCTTCGCGATAGCCCTAGGGATCACTTGGAAGAGACCGACGCAAATACGATCGAGAGCCGGAACGAAGCAGGAACAGCATCGGCGAGACCTTGGCGAGACAAATCAGGGTTAAGCGCCGCTTAATCGAGATCGGGATCCGGACGGTGGATAAACCCCAACTGGATTTTTCCGCGTTTGCTCGTTATTCCAGCATGGCTCGGCAACGGCTTCTATACCATAGGATAATTTTCCGGCCGTTAACGCCGCGCGAAGCTGGCTTCCTAAAACTTAAGGGGAATTGTTTAAGAAGCGTCTGGCACCCTCTCCGGCGCCGTCGAATCCTTGCCAGGATTCTAGAGCGCTTCCCGATCGCATGGATTCATATGATCGAAACAGGATCGCTCAATATCAATAAGTTGGAGCAACGTCCTTTTCGAAGAGTGTGTCAACTTTTCCGGGACCTGCTCTGAGCGCGGCACGGAGCGGAGCTGTGTTTTGGGTTTTTTGCCAAGACTTGAAGGCCGGACTGCCAAGTTAGTCCTTCCCGCCACGCCGGTGGCTCCTCTCGAGAGGATGCGCCAGGAAAGTTTTGTCCTGCGCCAGGTATTAAATTCGCTCGCGGCCGGTGCGGCGGCTTCCGTTTGCGTTGCCATTAATGGCGCGCCGGCGTTCTCCGACGCCTTGGTCTTTGTCTGGCTGATTTTTCCAGCGAGCATCTTGTTGTTGTCGTCAACCGGCAAGCTGATGCCGGCCGAGGCGGTGTCCCCCTTGAGTTTTATCGCGGCCGGATTGACCGCCGCTTTTGGCGGCGGCGCATTGCATCCAACCGCGTTCGCATGGCTCATCATCGCGCCAGTCGAAAGTGTTTTCTCCATGAATAGCATTGTTGTCGGCGGCAGCGCCACTTTGGCCGCCGCGGCCACGCTGCTCCTAGGAGCCACGTCGGATGCACCGGGTGCCGCCGCGCTGGGCACGGCCAATACCCCGCTTTTCCTGATCCCAGCATCGGTCTTCGCAATGATCGTTGGAACCGGTTTTGTCCGCCTCCGGACCCTGCGCCGCAAGGCGAAGCAAGTCCAAGCCGGGCGCAACGATGTTCTGGCCGAGAGCATGGGTTGCCTCGTCCTATGTTGCGACCGGTCTGGCGCGGTGTCATCGGTCAGTTCGAATTGCGAGGCCTTGCTCGGCTTGCGGCGAAGCGCATTGACGGGACGCGGCTTTTTCGAACGGCTCCAGGTTGCTGACAGACCCGCCTTTCTGAAGACCATCGCGGACACAAGCGCCGGCTCCGTGACGATCGACGCGACCTTGCGTTGGCGCGGTACCCAGCGGATCGACCGCGGCGGCTACGCCGAGCCGGTTTTCTTTTGGCTCGAGATGCGGGCGCGCCGCGGCGGGGAATACCGCGGTGCCGAAGGGATAAGCCAGGGCGATGATGTAATCGCCGTCTTTCGCGATGTCACGGAGGCCAAGCTTCGCGAGGCGGCGCTCGAAGACGCCCGCGCCGCCGTCGAGGAAGCGAGCCTCGCCAAGGATTATTTTCTCGCCCAAGCAGGCCATGAATTACGCACGCCGCTCAATGCGATCACCGGTTTTTCGGAGTTACTCGGCGACCCGCGATTGGCCCCGCCCGATCCCGAAAAACAACGCGAATATGCGAGGATCATTCATCAGTCTGGGCGGCATCTTCTCGCCGTCATCAATTCGATCATGGACACGGCGAAAATCCAATCCGGCTCCTTGGCGATTGAGATCGAGCCATTTGCCGTGGCGCCGTTGATCGATCTTGCTTGCGATATGGTGAAACTTCATGCCAAGAACAATGGGGTCGAGCTTCTGCGCGCCTATCCGGAAAATCTGGAAGAGATCATCGGAGACAGACGAGTGTTCACACAGATTCTCGTCAACCTGCTTTCAAATGCGATCAAGTTCACGCCCGCTACTGGGAGCGTCACAATCAGTGCGAGACCCGAAGCCAATTCGCTTCTGATCCTGGTGGCCGATACGGGCATCGGGATCACCGCTCGCGACCTCGCCCGGCTCGGCGAGCCGTTCTTTCAGGCCAAAGCCTTGCCGGACCGGCAAAATAACGGAACCGGTCTTGGCCTCTCGATCGTGCGTGGCCTCGTCGACCTGCAGGGAGGCACGATCATGGTGGCGAGCGAACCGGGCAAAGGAACCTGCATCCGTGTCCGTCTGCCGCTCGATTGCCGTGGTTCGGCAGCCAAGACGGGAATCCGGGCTAAGATAGAGACGATTGCGCACTTGCCTGTCGCAGACCGGCATGACCTTTACGAGCAAATGACGGTGAAGAAAATTGCGTGAAGTCTTGGCCGCCGCCGACCATGATTTTGTTTTGACTGGACCGGCGTCGAAACTGAAACATTTGCGGGACCTGCTTACCGCACGAAGGCGCGGTTCACGCCGGACCGCGCGGCGAAGCCGGCGCTATTTGAGCATTCTCGCCACCGGTTTTTTGGTCGCGACGGCCGCCGCAATCCTTCTCAATGCGCTCGTTTGGCAAAGCACCCGTCATCCCGCGCCGCTTTTCTCGCGCGCCGCCCCCGCAAACGACCCAACGATCGCCGGGCTGAGCGCGGTTCCCCGACCGCAGCCTCAGCCCGCCTTTACACCTATCCAGGCGCAAATCAAGCCGGTTGAAAAACCGCCGCTTGAGATGCCCGCGGGCGGGCATCCGCATCAGACTCGCGTCAATGGTTCGCCGCCGCATGACGGAATTTCACTTTTGCTGAAGGCGCCGCCTGCTCGACCCACCATAGAGGCTACCGCGTCGGCCGCGCCCAGCAAATTGGTACTGGCGGCGCAGCGCGCGCTCGTTAAATTGGGTTTTGTTCTGAAGCCCGATGGCGTGGCGGGGGCAACAACGCGGCAAGCGATTGAACGCTACGAGCGCGACCACGGACTTCCCGTGCATGGCGATCTCACTCCCGCGCTCTTGCGGCAATTGAGCGCCGAAGCGGGGACTGCGGTCAACTAAGGTTGATCGCTCGACAAGTTCCGGCAATTCGGCCAGTCCTTGCCATGCGCGTTCTCTTCAACACTCTGATAATGCGCCCTTGTCGCGCGAAGGACCGTTTCCGGGATTGTGGGGCAGCCGGACGTACCGCGATTGGCGGTTAGCGCTACCCATGCTTTAATGTAACTCAACGCGATGGAGAAAGATCATGGAAAGCGCGGCCCAAAGTAACCACGCATCAAGTGATCAAGCGAAGATCAGTGAACTGGTCGCAAGATGGGCTAAGGCGGTTCGGGAAGAGGACAGGGCAGGGATTCGCGCAGATCACGACCCTGACATTCTGATGTTCGATGTGCCTCCTCCCTTATTGTCGCGGGGTTTTCTTCTCGAGGTCTGAGAGGCCCATCGCTTTTGACTTTCACGATGTGAACGTCGTTGCTGGCGAGGACGTCGCCTTTGCCACGGCGGTAGGAAATTGCGTTGACTTCGATCCGAGCGGCAAGCGGGAAGTTCTCGAATTTCGATTGACCATGGGTCTGCGCAAGATCAACGGCGAGTGGCGCGTCATGCACGAGCACCATTCGTTGCCTGCCCCATAGCCGACCAGGCCAGCCTGTTGAAAACGCTATCAAGCTCATCCGGAGCCTGCAACTCGGCCAGGCAATTTCGCCGCAGCGGATTTGCGTCGCACGCCAATATTTCCGGCCGAATGTGCATCCGGAGGCGGCGGAACCGCATCACTGCGCAGTCGTTGATGCGCCCCTCGGCAACCGCGCGCTGCGCTTCGCTTGCGCCGAACATGGGCAACAGGGAGCACCCGAAACGGCGCGTTCATGCCCCCGGAGCCCGTCCGGGGACACTCGACGGAAGGAAGACGTGGAATGCTTGCTCCAAACCGGCGTTCTCGTTTGCAACCCAACCGCCTTTTTACATGCAAAGGAGACATCCATGCCAACAGTGAACCTTGTTGATCCCGCAACCGCGACCGGCGCTGCGAAGCCGCTGTTCGATGAGATCAAGGGTGCCTTCGGCAAGGCGCCGAACATGTTCCGCGCTGTCGCCAATTCGCCCGCTGCCTTGAAGAGCATGTGGGGCGCGTCCGGGGCGCTTGGAGCGGGGACGATCGACGCCAAGGTTGGCGAAAAGATCGCCGTGGCGGTCGCCGACCGGGACGCCTGCGCCTACTGTCTCGCCGCGCATACGCTGCTTGGAAAAAATGCGGGCGCGAGCGGGCAGGACATGGCGGATGCCCAGGCCGGGCACTCGGCTGACCCCAAGACCGCCGCCGCGCTCGCCTTCGCGCTAAAACTGGTCGAGCACCGGGGGCAGGTCGCGGACGCGGATATCGAGGCCATCCGCGCGGCGGGCTTCGACGACGGTCAAATCGTCGAGATTATCGCCCATGTCGCGCTCAACCTCTTCACCAATTACGTCAACATAGCACTCGACGTTCCGGTGGATTTCCCAAGCGTGAAATTCAGCCGTGCTGCTTAATTCGCATCCCGATCAAATCGAATCATTTGATCGATAAGGACGCCGCTCAAAATCATGAGTTGGCGCATTTCGGAATCGAAAACGGCGAGCAACTATTTTAAGGACATGCACCAACGTCCGATGTCCGGGGTGGATTGCCGCCCCGGACCTTCGGAGCGGCGGCCTCCATGCCGGCACCTGCCGGCAATGAAGGCTCACGCGGTGATTCGTTCCTCGTCGTCGCGCGGCTCGCGCAGGACATAGCCGCGCCCCCAAACCGTTTCGATATAATTGCGGCCATCGCTCGCGTTGGCGAGTTTTTTGCGCAGCTTGCAGATGAACACGTCGATTATCTTCAGTTCCGGCTCGTCCATGCCGCCGTAGAGATGGTTGAGAAACATTTCCTTCGTCAGGGTCGTTCCCTTGCGCAGCGAGAGCAGCTCCAGCATCTGATATTCCTTGCCGGTCAAATGCACCCGCGCGCCCGCGACC
>DATBYR010000034.1:0-5639 GCA_036513565.1 Methylocella sp.
CCTGGAAGGCAAGCGCGGCATCGTGCGGGCGAAACCGCCCTTGCCGGCGCATAAGGGGCTCTTCGCCAAGCCAACCGTCGTAAATAATGTGTTGTCCCTTGTCGCGGTGCCGACGGTCCTCGATCGCGGCGCCGATTTTTATACCGGTTTCGGGTTTGGGCGCTCGCGCGGAACGATGCCCATCCAGATCGCCGGAAACGTCCGTTTCGGTGGGCTTTACGAGACCGGGTTCGGGCTGACCCTCGGCGAAATCGTCGATGCGATCGGTGGCGGCACAATGTCCGGCCGGCCGGTGCGGGCGGTGCAATGCGGCGGGCCGCTTGGCGCCTATTTTCCGCGCTGGCTGTTCGATACGCCCTATGATTACGAGGCTTTTACGGCGCTCGACGGGCTCGTTGGCCACGGTGGCCTGGTTGTTTTCGACGATACCGTCGACATGGCGAGGATGGCGCGCTTCGCGATGGAGTTTTGCGCGATCGAAAGCTGCGGCAAATGCACGCCTTGCCGGATCGGCGCGACCCGCGGCGTCGAGGTCATCGACCGCGTCCTCGATGGCGTGAAGCCGGCTGAGAATATCGCGCTCCTCGAGGATCTTTGCCACACGATGAAATTCGGTTCACTCTGCGCGCTCGGGGGTTTCGTGCCCTACCCCGTGATGAGCGCCGTTCGCCACTTTAGGGAAGATTTCGTGCCGCGTGCTCTTGCCGCCGCTGAATGAGGAAGACTGTCATGTCACTAGTCGCCGAGATCGATTACGGAACCCCCGCGTCGCGGTCGGACAAAACGGTCACGCTCACCATCGACGGAATGGAAGTCCATGTGCCGGAAGGCACGTCCATCATGCGGGCGGCGATGGAAGTTGGGACCAAAATCCCGAAACTCTGCGCCACCGACATGCTCGAAGCGTTCGGCTCCTGCCGTCTCTGCCTGGTCGAGATCCAAGGCCGCGCCGGAACCCCCGCCTCTTGCACCACCCCGGTCGCGCCGGGCATGGTGGTCCACACCCAGACCGAGCGCCTGAAAGCCCTGCGCAGGGGTGTGATGGAGCTTTATATATCCGATCATCCGCTCGATTGCCTCACCTGCGCCGCCAACGGCAACTGCGAATTGCAGACGGAGGCGGGCAATGTCGGGCTGCGCGACGTCCGCTACGGCTACGCGGGCGCCAATCATCTCGCCGACAAGAAGGACGAGTCGAACCCTTATTTTAGCTACGATCCGGCGAAATGCATCGTCTGCAACCGTTGCATTCGCGCTTGCGAGGAAGTCCAGGGAACCTTTGCCCTCACGATCGATGGGCGCGGGTTCGGGAGCCGGGTGTCGGCGGGGCAAATGGAGCCATTCCTCGAATCGGAGTGCGTATCCTGTGGTGCCTGCGTCCAGGCCTGCCCAACCGCGACGCTCATCGAAAAGTCGGTGATCGACATCGGCCAGGCGGAACATTCGGCGGTAACGACTTGCGGTTATTGCGGGGTCGGCTGCAGCTTCAAGGCCGAGATGCGGGGCGAGGAACTTGTCCGCATGGTGCCCTACAAGGACGGCAAGGCGAACCACGGCCATTCCTGCGTCAAGGGCCGCTTCGCCTGGGGTTATGCCACCCACCGGGACCGGATCCTAAATCCGATGATCCGCGCCAAGGTTAGCGACCCCTGGCGCGAAGTCTCGTGGGACGAGGCCTTTGCCTATTCGGCGTCCGAATTCAAACGCATCCAGGCGAAATACGGCAAGAATTCGGTCGGTGCCATTACGTCCTCGCGCTGTACCAATGAAGAGACCTACCTCATCCAAAAACTCGTTCGCGCGGGTTTCGGGAACAACAACGTCGATACTTGCGCGCGGGTCTGCCATTCGCCAACCGGCTATGGTCTGAAGACCGCCTTCGGGACGTCGGCCGGAACCCAGGATTTCGATTCGGTCGATGAAGCGGATGTGGTCATGATTGTCGGGGCCAACCCGACCGATGCACATCCGGTCTTCGCCTCACGGATGAAAAAAAGGCTGCGCGAGGGCGCCAAGCTCATTATCCTCGACCCGCGCCGCATCGATCTCGTGCGCATGCCGCATGTCGAGGCCGATTATCATCTGCCTTTGCAACCCGGCACCAATGTCGCGGTCTTGACCGCGCTTGCCCATGTCATCGTGACCGAAGGTCTGGTGAACGAGGCTTTCGTGCGCGACCGCTGCGATTGGGCGGAATTCCAGGAATGGGCGGAGTTCGTGTCGGAAGCCCGCAATAGCCCGGAAGAGGTCGAAAAAGTCTCCGGCGTTGCGGCCGATAGCATCCGCGAGGCGGCGCGCATGTATGCCACCGGCGGCAATGCGGCGATCTACTATGGGCTTGGAGTCACCGAACACAGCCAGGGTTCGACCACGGTGCTGGCGATCGCCAATCTTGCGCTCGCGACCGGAAACTTGGGCCGCAAGGGTGTCGGCGTCAATCCCTTGCGCGGCCAGAACAATGTGCAGGGCGCCTGCGACATGGGCTCGTTCCCGCATGAGCTCGCGGGTTACCGGCACATTTCCGACGATAACGCGCGCGCGATCTATGAAAACTTGTGGGGTGTCACGCTTGAAAAGGAGCCGGGCCTGCGGATTCCAAATATGCTGGACGCGGCGGTCGAGGGCACGTTCAAGGGAATTTACATCGAGGGCGAGGATATTCTCCAATCCGACCCCGACACCCATCATGTGGCGGCGGGACTCGCCGCGATGGAATGCGTGATCGTCCAGGATCTTTTCCTCAACGAGACGGCCAATTACGCGCATATTTTCTTGCCGGGCTCGACCTTCCTCGAAAAGGACGGCACCTTCACCAATGCCGAGCGGCGCATCGGGCGTGTGCGGAAGGTCATGAGCCCCAAGAACGGCTATGCCGATTGGGAGATCACGGTGAAGCTCGCCCAGGCCATGGGCGTGCCGATGAATTACACCCATCCGAGCGAAATCATGGACGAGATCGCGGCGACGACGCCAACGTTCGCTGGTGTCTCCTTCGCGAAGCTCGATGAATTGGGCTCGGTCCAATGGCCCTGCAATGAGAAAGCCCCGGAAGGGACGCCGGTGATGCATATCGGTGTATTTGCAAGCGGCAAGGGCAAGTTCGTCCTCACCGACTATGTACCGACCGACGAGCGGACCGGGGCGCGCTTCCCGCTACTGCTGACGACCGGACGCATCCTCAGCCACTATAATGTCGGAGCGCAGACTCGCCGCACCGCGAATGTTGCCTGGCACGAGGAAGATCGTCTCGAAATCCACCCGCACGACGCCGAGCAACGCGGCGTCCGCGATGGCGATTGGGTGAAGCTCGCGAGCCGCGCCGGAGAAACTACCTTGCGTGCGCTGGTCACCGGCCGGGTGGCCCCGGGTGTCGTCTACACGACGTTCCACCATCCGTCCACGCAGGCCAATGTCGTGACGACGGACTTCTCCGACTGGGCGACCAATTGCCCCGAATACAAGGTCACGGCCGTGCAAATCTCGCGTTCGAACGGGCCGACCGACTGGCAGGAGCGCTATCGCGAACAGGCCGAGCAAAGCCGCCGCATCGCCGAGACGGTCGAAGCCGCGGAATGAATGACGACCTCATGGGCGACGAACAGCTGCCGCCGCCGTCGCTCAGTGTTCCTTGCCTCGCGTGGCGGCGCGGGGAGATGTCCGCCTCGGTTCGCGCGGTGCCGGAGGAGACCGCGATCGCCTTCACATTCAACGGCACGACCCATGCCGTGATGATGGCGACGCCTGGTGACCTTGACGATTTCGCGGTTGGTTTCGCCCTCACCGAGGGTTTGATTGAAAGTTCAAGCGAGATCGCGAGCCTCGATACTGTCCCGACAGCACTCGGTATCGAGCTCAGGGTCTGGTTGCCGGAGGACCGTGCAAAAACCTATGCCGCCCGCCGGCGCAGCATGGCGGGGCCGACGGGCTGCGGACTCTGCGGCATCGAAAGTCTCGAGGAAGCGACGCGCCCCGCGCCCGTCGTCTCTAATGCAAGCCGTTTCGACTCCGGGGCGATCGTCGAGGCCATGGCTTCCCTTTCGGCCGGACAAAAGCTGAATGGCCAAACCCGCGCCGTTCACGCCGCCGGCTTTTGGACTCCGGCGCGTGGCCTTGTCGCCGTGCGGGAGGACGTCGGGCGCCACAATGCGCTCGATAAGCTCATTGGCGCGCTCGCGCGGCGCGGGGACGTGGCCGCGCATGGCATCGTGCTGTTGACCAGCCGGGTCTCGATCGAGCTCATCCAAAAGGCGGCGCGGCTCGGGGCGCCGGTCGTCGCCGCCGTGTCCGCCCCGACGGCGGCCGGGGTGCGCCTTGCCGAAGCCTGCGGGATCACCCTCGTCGCGGTCGCGCGGGGCCAGGATTTCGAAGTCTTCACGCACCATCAACGGATCATCGGCCGAGCCGCGCATCATGTCGCATGACACGTCGCCCAAGAAGCTTATCTACATGGCAAATCAGATCGGAAAATTTTTCGCGCCCCAAGAGCATGACACGGCGGTCGCCGGGATCGCCAATCATCTCACCAAATTCTGGGACCCGAGCATGCGAAAGAAAATCGTCCATCATTTGAACGCAGGCGGCGAGGGGCTCGATCCGCTCGTCCGGGAAGCGGTGCAAACGCTCACGGCCAAACAGTCTGACGAGGCCGGATATTTCGGTTAGCCCACGTCCGCGGCCGCGCTTAGTTGGTTTGTCCACTCGCGCTTGGGCTTAGGGAAAGGGTCAAGCTTTCGGCGGGGAATGTTCCCTGGGGCTCGAAACGAAACGACAGGCTATTACGCCTTGGCTCGGGATGAGGTGCCCAAGTCTATAGACGAAACCGGTCTGATGGTGCGCTTGGGGTTCTCCGAAAACATAGTCGGCGCACCCATAAATCCACACGTCGAGTCCTTTTTTTCCTCCTTCGTCAATGGTGTATTTGTTGATGTCATCGGGCAGCAAACCAATGCCCGATTGGCTCCATGGCAATTGATCAGAGGGAAACAAGATCATTCCCCTAGCTGGATTGTCCAGCGGGGTTCTTTTGAAATTCTCGCACCGCTCTTTCCATTCCGTCTCCAAATCATGGTGATTGAGCGAAAGGAACGACCACGCGGTCAGCTGGACATTGAACGCTGGCGAGTGTCCCACGTTGGTCAACATGAAACGTATTGGCATATCCGCAAACCCCGCTGGTTCATGAAAACTCAACGGTCCAGCGATGGTCGGCCCAATTTTAATCCACGGTCGCTGATCCGCCTCCATGGCATCCAATTGGCGGCGCATGATAGCCTATTGGCCGCCAGTCAGGCAGGCTTGCCAAGCAGCGACACTGGTATAGGCGGCGACTACTACGACACCCGCGAGCGTCACCCAAAACATTGGCTTGTCGTTGGTCTATTGGCGCTGTTTGGGAGGGCTATGGTGTTGGGTGCGCGGGATGGCGTTGCCTCTGGAATTGTAGCGGATGGTGGCCCGATGACAGACCTCGGATTGTCTGGGGCCTTGCGTTCGTCGCCGCCAGGGTAGGGCTGATGTGGTGGGGGATGTGGCACTGGTTCCTTCGCCTTTTAACATCCCGTGATGGCTATCTCGAAGATTTTCCATTCTCCCGGTTGTTATACCTTCCCATTCTCCCGGTTGTTATACCGGAACTGAAA
>DATBYR010000035.1:0-7903 GCA_036513565.1 Methylocella sp.
CCGCTCTTTCCTTGGCGCCCCGGCCGGTAATCCTCCTCAGTAAGGCCCCGCTTGGATTTGAATCATCGAGCGTCCTCGCACAAGGCGGGATCGCCGCGAGCCTTGCGCCGGACGACGATTTTTCGCTGCATCTCGCCGATACCCTCAAGGCCGGCGACGGCCTTTGCGACGAGTCTGTCGCGCGCGCGATCCTCAAAGCCGCGCCGGCCACGATCGACGAATTGATCCGGCGCGGCGTGCCTTTCGATCGCAACGGCGAGGGCAAACTTACCCTTGGCCTCGAAGCCGCGCATTCGCGCCGGCGGATCGTTCATGCCGGCGGCGATTCCAGCGGGCGCGAAATCATGCGGCCCTTGACCCGTCTTGCGCGCGAAGCACACTCCATCACCCTGATCGAGGGATGCGCGGCGCGGCGGCTGCTCGTCGAAGATAACACCGTGACAGGAGTTATCGCCGAAAGCACCCACGGACGCGTAGTTTTCGCCACGGAGCGCGCCGTCATCGCGACTGGCGGCATCGGCGGCCTATTTCAGTATGGCACCAATCCGGCTGGATCGTGGGGTGAAGGGCTGGCCCTCGCGGCGAAGGCGGGCGCGGCCATGGCCGATCTCGAATTTGTCCAGTTTCATCCGACCGCGCTCGATAGCATTTCGGTTCCACTTAAGCTCATCAGCGAGACCGTGCGCGGCGAAGGGGCGATCCTAATCGACGAGACTGGCCATCGCTTCATGGCCGGCGTGCCCGGCGCCGAGCTTGCACCGCGCGATGTTGTCGCGCGCGCGATCTGGCGGCACATGGCGGCCGGCCACCGGGTATTTCTCGACGCGCGGGACGTTCCGGACCTCGATTTTCCGCGCCGCTTTCCGGCGATTACCGGCTTTTGCCATGCCGCCGGAATCGATCCTGTCACCCAGCCGATTCCAATCCGCCCCGCGGCGCATTATCACATGGGCGGCATCGCGGTCGATCTTGCCGGGCGTACATCGGTGGAGGGTCTCTGGGCATGTGGCGAGGCCGCGTGCACGGGCCTCCACGGCGGCAATCGGCTTGCCAGCAATTCCCTGCTCGAAGCGGCCGTCTGCGGCCGACTTGTCGCCGAGAGCATCAAAGGGACCGTACCTCGCCACCGGGGAAAGCCACGCGCCGATGCGCGGGCGCTGGTTTCCGCCAATCCTTCGGCGGTGCGTAAGGTTCTCTCTGGCGCCGCGGGCGTTCTACGCGACGGCGATGGTTTGGTGGCGGCGGCGGCCGAGCTGCTTCCACTGGCGCTGGAGCGCGTGGAGGCGAGCGATCCCGCTTGCGTCGCCCTGATGATCGTGATCGCGGCCTTGCGCCGGCGGGAAAGCCGGGGCGCCCATGCGCGCACCGATTTTCCAAGCCGCGCCGCGCATGCGCAAAGAAGTAGGCTGCACCTCAACGAGGCACTTGCCGCCGCGCGGGAAATTGTCCCCGAGACCGTTGCCTGAAACGAAAGCCGCGCGATGACGCCTGTGCCCCTCGCGCGGATTATGGTCGAGCCTTTGGTTCGCGCCGCGCTTCTCGAAGATCTTGGCCATGCGGGCGATCTCACCACGGACGCGATCGTTCCCGCTGGGCTTTCGGCGCGAGCCGCGATGGTTGCACGCGAAACAGGCGTCGTCGCCGGGCTAGTGTTGGCAAAACTCGCCTTCGAGCTCATCGACCCGGATATTGCGATGCAGGTTGAGATCGACGACGGCGCGACGGTTACGACTGGCGGCGTCATCGCCAGGGTTAGTGGGCCGGCGCGCGGAATTCTTATGGCCGAGCGCACCGCTCTCAATTTTCTTGGGCATCTCAGTGGAATAGCGAGCGCGACGGCTTCCATCGTCGCGGCGGTGCGCGGCACGAAAGCCAAGATCGTCTGCACCCGCAAGACCACGCCGGGTCTTCGCGCGGTCGAAAAATACGCGGTGCGCGCGGGCGGCGGCGCCAATCACCGCTTCGGCCTCGACGACGCCATTCTCATCAAGGACAATCATATCGCCGTTGCGGGGGGGATCGCGCAGGCGTTGCGGCGCGTCCACGCGGCTGCCGGTCATCTCGTCAAAATCGAAGTCGAAGTCGATAATTTGGACCAGCTCAAAGAGGCGCTCGGCGAAGGCGTCGATGCCGTGCTTCTCGACAATATGGGCTTCGAAACGCTCGCCAAAGCGGTCGCAATGGTCGATGGCCGCGCGACGACCGAAGCCTCCGGCCGAGTCACGCCAAAGTCGGCGCCGGCGCTCGCCGCGACCGGCGTCGATTTGATTTCGATCGGCTGGCTGACTCACAGCGCGGCGGTGCTCGACGTCGGGCTCGATTTCGAGGCGTAGAGAACTGACGGAAGCCCCTCCACGCTTGAATCATGAATCCGATTTTCCTTGCGTGCGTTTCCCAATTCTCCGTAAGGGGCGGCTCAGCCACCGGCCGGTGCGGGCTTAGCGATTGATCCAAAGTCGGGATAAGAGCAGCGCGAGCCGCACCCGCGCTGACCTGTCTTCGTTGCGACCGGCGCTGTGCCGGGTTGCTGCTCCGTATTCAGGTTATACTCAGGACGGCCGCTGGTCGAGATGTGGTCGTAGGTCCCCGGGATTCCGACATCGTAGTAAGTTTGACGCGCTGTCGGGTAGAAAGGCACAGACTGCGCGGATGCCACCCCACTCATGCCGCAGATGAGGGCGCCATATAAAAGGGGAACTCTAACAAGCTTGATCATGTCATCACACTCCACAAAAGTGAACGAGCCACCGGCGTAACAATAATGCCAGCCATTGGCCTGCTGTTACGTAGTGGTGACCTGATGCCGCTGCCATTGAAACTTACGAAACGTTCATGAAATGCTTTCAATTTTTCTTGAGCCGCTATCCATCAAGCATATTGGCAAAGATATAGCAGAAACTAAAGCAACGTTTACCGTTATTGGAATGGACCGTGCTTGGGCAAGGCGTTGGCATCGGCCGAAGTTTGCGCTTTGCCGGAACTTCCCGCCGCCGGAGACCGCGCCCCCGGTCGGCGCTCTGGCTCGGCGGCGGTGCTCGACATCGGGCTCGAAGCATAGCCAACCCACGATCCACGAACGCCGGACCCACATGTCTAGGATCAGGCTGGAACTTGGTCATTCGCCGGTTCGTGGATTCTGCGGCTCGCCGCTCGGATAGCCCCGTTCGTCCGATCCGCCGTAGAAAGTGCTGGAACCCTCAATCCGGTAGATGGAACGGCCCTCGCGGAAGCCGCCCGCCACGCCGGGCAGCTCATAGCTGGTGCTGGGTGGACTAGGAGGCGGTATCGCCTGGGCAACCGCCATTGCGGTAACGCCAAAGGTGAATGCAAAAAATAGCGAGGCGGTCGCAAGAAGCTTGAGCATCGTAACTCTCCCTAATGGACGAGCGCCGTTACCGGCGGCCGTTTTTTGTTTTGGGATAACTTTGTTCCCTGATAGCGATATTCAAGACCATTCTATGTCGCCAAAAAGTCGGCGGGAGCTTCGATCTTATGTAAACACCCTCTAAATGCTAGCGGCTGGGGCGCTTCTCGCCACGCGCTGCAAAACGCCGGGCGATAAGTTGATCGAAGGAAATGATGCCTGGGCCGCGCGCGATGACGACGAGAAAGCAGGTCGCCCAGACGCCGTGGGTCGGCCAGGCATCTGGATAAACGAAAATTTCGATGACCGCGGTCATGCCGAGAAGGGCTAGCGCGGACAGACGGCTGGCGAGCCCTATAACTAGCAGGAGCGGAAAAAAATGCTCGCTGAAGGCAGCGATGTTCGCGGCCAGCGCGGGATCGATCCACGGCAGGGCGTATTCGTCGCGAAACAGCGCAATCGCGTTGTCCGTCACATGAAACCCTTCGACCTTGGTCTGCCCCGACATCCAGAACACGGCGGCCGGAAAAATCCGCGCGGCGAGCGAAATCAGGGATTGCGGAATTTTGTCCAAAATGGCGGCGACGGTGCGCATCGCGCCAATCGGGCCTGAGGGGTTTTCCGCATGAGTTTCGAGGGATCGGATCATGGCAAGGGAGCCTCAACGGGTTGATTGGTCATTTCGATCGCGAGCCCCGCGAATAACGCCGCGAGATTGGCGGCAAGATCGAAGCTGGCGTTTGCGGCGAGCGCCGCCGCGGCCGCCTCGCCGAGCGGATTCCTAGCGGCGAGGGTTTGCAAAAAAATCTTTGCGCCGGGCGGCAGGCGGCGAACTTCGACATCGAAGCCGGGGCGCCAAACAAGCGCATTCTCGCCACGCCAATCGGTGATGGGCGCTAGATCCATTTCGCCGGAGTTCATCGCCCAGATCGTAACGATCGGATAGTCCGACGCGATGATTTCGACCGACGGGTGCAAAATGAACCGCATGCGCGCCAGCGCGTCCGGGACACCGCCAACGAGCGCGGCGGACGTCAGAGGTTTTGCGTCGGCGGCGTGGTAGGCGCGCGTGCGGGCCGCTTCAAGCCTTGCGACGTCGGCGAGATAGGGTACTTCCCGCGCCGGTTCGAATTCCGCTAGGAAAGCGGGAAACGCGTCGCCATAAAACATCATCAGGGGCGAGCGCGGCAGCTGCGTGGCGGCGAACAATCTCGCGGCGCCCTTGAAGAAATCCTCGCCGGCGATTTTGCGCGTCGCCGGAAAGCGCGCTTCCAATGCACTAACGAGGCCGACCACGACATTGTTGCGATAGACTGCGAAGCGCTCTTGCGGCGCATTCGAATTGTGCGAGGTCACGTCTCGAGGAATTACCAAATCCGGGTCGCGCACCGCGTGGGCGAAATCGCTTTGCCAAGTTTCCATGACGAGAAACCAATCCCTTCAATTTCCAGACCAGAAACAGCCGTGCTCGCTCCGAAAAGATGCCAGCCTCACCAAATACCTTCCGCCAAGTCTCGAAGTCCTTTATCTCGCTCAATCCAAGAAGCGCGAGAAATGGGCTAGCTCCGTTTTTATTCGACACGAAACACTAGAACGACACGCACTCGCCGTTTTCGCAAGTTTCGCACCCGCTTTCTACTCTGTTGCAAGGCGGTCGGAACCTGCAGTGATGGCCGCAGGACCCGCAGTTATTATTGTCGGTCTGCAGGTCGACGCAGCGGCCCCTGCAGCTTGTCAGTCCGGGTGGGCATACGCAATCGCTGTTCACGCAGGTTCTTCCCCCAGAGCATACCTGTGCCGCATTTGCCGCAGTTGTTGGGGTCGGACGCGGTATCCGCGCAGACGTGGGACGAGCCTGACGGTGGGCACAGCGTCCGGCCCGGCGGGCAATAGCAGGCGCTAGCCACGCAGGTGCCGCTGATCGCGCAGGTGTGGAAATAGCCGGCGGCGATCTTCCGCAACCCGCCGAGCGGCTGCCCGGAAGGATCGGTAACCACGACGGGCACTTGCGTCGCAACGAAGAACGCGCCGTTTCCAAGCTGCCCGAATTGGTCTTCGCCCCAGCACACGACGCTTCCTCCCACGGTGAAGGCGCAGGTGTGATCGCCGCCAGCAGCGATTCCGCTTTGCACGCAGCTCTGCGCCGCGCCCAGGTCAGGCCAGGCGAGCACGAGCAAAACGATGATTGCAGCCTTAAGTCGCGCGAGCATGGCACGGCTCCTCAGTCGAACCTACGCGCAAGAGCGGGTGGCCGAGGCGAGGCGGCGTTCCGGCGCGGCAGCGACAGGCCCCGCCCGGTCCAGGCGTTCTTGCGCGGCAAGCGCCTCGGCGCGGAGCACCGGCCAATCCGGCACGTCATTATCCCATTCGATCAGCGTTGGCAGCGGCCCGGCGCGGGCGATCACGCTGTCGAACAAGGCAAAGACATCCTCTGTGACGGGCGCCCCATGCGCATCGATGCATAGCGGCGACCCTTCGCCGTCCATGGTTTCGAAGTGACCGGCAAGATGAATCTCCCCCACGAGATCGAGAGAAAAAGCTTCGAGATAGGCGCTCGCGCTGGTTGCGTGGTTGCGCGCCGAAACGAAAACATTGTTGATGTCGAGCAGCAGCCCGCAGCCGGTCGCGCGCGCGATCGCGGCGAGAAACTCGGTTTCCGGAATCGTGCTCTGCTCGAAACACACATAGGTCGCGGGGTTTTCGAGAAGCAGGGGGCGCCCGAGCGCGGTCTGCGCTTCATCGATATGGTCGATCACTGAGCGCAAATTTCGCTCCGTATAGGGCAGCGGCAGGAGATCGTTGAAAAAAATTCCGGCGTGCGAGGACCACGCCAGATGCTCTGAGAAACATTCCGGCTGATAGCGGTTGCAAAGCTCTTTCAGCCTGGCAAGGTGGGCGCGATCGAGCGGCTCCCTCGAACCGATGTTGAGCCCGACGCCATGCAGCGAGAGCGCGTAATGTTCCCGCAGAAATCTCAACTGCGCATGGGGGGCACCCCCGCCGCCCATATAATTTTCGGCATGGACCTCGAAAAAGCCGAGCGGTTGCGGCGCGGCGGAAATGGCGGCGAAATGCTCGGACTTAAAGCTCGCGCCGGCGCGCAAGGGAAGCTGCGAAACGCGCATGGATTTTTCTCCCTAACCCGCCTTCGAGGACTTGGTTCGGTGACGCAAAAAAGGGGCGCGCGGATGCCGCGTGCCCCAGTCGCGCATCACGACTTGCCGGGCTTGAGGGAACCCATGCCGTTCGGGGTTTTCATCGTTTCACAGGTTCCCTTGGGGACGTATTTCCAGGCGGCGGCGTCATAGTCGATCTTCGACGTGCCGGCGCAGGTGGTGCCAGCTCCCGCCGCGCAATCGTTATGGCCCTTGAGCGCGACGCCATAGCATTTTTCCTTGGCAGCCGCCTTGTCGCCCTCCATGTTCTGGGCTGAGGCAGGCCCCGCGAGAAGAGCGAACGCGGCGGCGAGCGTGGCGGCGGTGAGCTCGGTTTTGGTGATCATGATTGGTTCCTTTTTTAAACGAAAGCCGGTTTATAGGCGCGGGAAATCAGATGTCCTCCCTCCCCCGCCCGTAGCAACGGCAACACCGTTTCTACATCTTTTTCTACGCAGGAGCGAGCGCGGGCGTTACGCATCATGGCGGATATTTTCCTTGACAAAAACGTGATAGCGAGGCGGCACGGAAGATGTAACGACAGGCTGGCGGCGGCCGAATTGAAGTAATGGGATGGTTTTGCGCGGCGATGGACGGGAAAAGGAGTGGGCCCTGCTGATGCGTGCCGGCAATGCCGGCGACGCGGATTCCTACCGGCGCCTACTGGTGCAATTGACGCCGGTGCTTCGCGCGGTGGCGCGCCGCGGCCTTGCCAGTGCTGGAATGGCCGATACCGACGCCGAGGACGTTGTGCAGGAGACGCTGCTTGCCATTCATCTCAAGCGGCAAAGCTGGGACGAGGATGCGCCGATCGGCCCGTGGCTTCGGGCCATCGCGCGCCATAAGATGATCGATACGCTGCGCCGGCGCGGCCGCCGGATCGACCTTCCTCTCGACGGCTTCGCCGAAGTCTTAGCCGGCGGCGAGAGCGAACCAGAGATGCTCGTCGCCAACGTCGATCGTCATCTCGAATGCCTGCCAGCCGGACAACGCAATGTCGTGCGGGCCATTGCCGTCGATGGTGCGTCGATTAGCGAGGCGGCGGCGCGTCTTTCGATGACCAAAGGAGCCGTCCGGGTGGCCCTGCATCGCGGATTAGCGGCGCTCGCCGCGAAATTCAATGGAGAGGTGACGTGAAGACCGGCGATCTCATCCGCGCCCTTGCCGCCGACAGCGAGGTCCACCCAATGCCGCCGGGCCGAGCCTTGGCGCTTGCCTTGATTCCGGGCGTCGCGATTGCGTTGGGCCTCCATTTCGCGGTCCTCGGGCTCCGGCCGCATCTTTTGACCTTCCTCGGCGAACCCCGGCTTCTGTTCAAGCTTTGCCTCACCTTCTCGCTCGTCGCGCTGTCCGGCCCGCTGGTCTTGCGTCTTGTGAGGCCATG
>DATBYR010000036.1:0-5743 GCA_036513565.1 Methylocella sp.
GCAGGCGGGCGACAAAGCGAAGGCGTTCTTCCATCACCGAACTCTCTTTCCACGGCATCGACACCTCCTGCTTGCCAGCGCAAACAAAAAGTGTAACCCATGTGTCCGGTACGAAATGCCACCTATGTCTCAGGCCGCACATGAAATAAGTTATTTTATTTCAATGTGTTGCAAGTCTGTTCGGCCGTAGACCCATATATTTACCTACATATTCCGCAGAGCGCATCGGCGCGTGCGCTTTATCTGCCACGGGGCACCACTTCAAATGTTCATGACAAATAAATTTCAAGATAGCTGACTGGGTTCGGCGCGGGAAACCAAATTCAGCGGCGCGGCCGCAATTCTGCTCCTCGGCGGTTGCACGAAGTCGCGGTCTCGATATTGATCGACGCCCGCGGCAAACCCAAGCTTCAACCAATTGAAGGCGGCCGGCGGCCCAATCCAGACGCATCATTCATCCGTCATCCCGGTCCAGCGAATCGCGGGAATCCGGGGACGGGGCGGCCTCGCCTCCCCGGGGCACTTTGTCCGGCGCGGCACCGGCCCGTGGCCCTTCAACGAGGCGCACGACCATGCCGCGCAGGGTGCGCACGTCCTGCTCGGTGAGTTGCATGCGATGGAACATATTACGCAAGTTGCGCCGCATGACCGGCTGCTTGCCGGCGGGACGGAAGAAGCCGGTGCGTTCGAGTTCGCCTTCGAGATAAGCGAAAAAAGACAATAGCATTTCGCGTGGCGCGGCGGGCGAGCGCTGGACCATGGCGAACGGCGGCCCGGCATCCGTCACGGCGCGCGCCCACTCGTACCCGGTCAAGAGCACCGCTTGCGCCAGATTGAGCGAGGCATAGGCGGGATTGACCGGAAAGGTGATGATCGCATCGGCCAACGCCACTTCGTCATTAGCAAGTCCGGTGCGCTCGGGTCCAAACAGGACGCCATGTTTTTCACCGTTTGCGATTTTGCGCGCGCATTCCGGCATCGCTTCGGCGGGCGTCGAAATTTGCTTGTGCTGGCCCCGCTCACGGGCGGTGGTCGCCCAGACGAAATTGAGGTCGAGGACCGCGTCCTCAAGGGTTGCAAAAAGGGCCGCGGCTTCGAGCAGATGCACGGCGCCCGCGGCAGCGGCATGGGCGCCTTTTCGATAAGCGCCGGACCGGGGCCAGCCCTCGCGGGGCGATACCAGACGGAGATCCGTCAACCCGAAATTGGCCATCGCCCGCGCGCACATGCCAATGTTGACCGCGAGTTGCGGGCGCACCAAGATCATTGCTGGACCGCCGCCGCGGCTTTCCTTGGTACGATTCGTTCCGGCGCCCGTCATTGGCGTCACATCTCCAAGTCCTTACCGCCAGTCCCACTTTTTACCGCCAGGATTTAACGGCGGTGCCTTGGCGTTCCGGCCGGCCAAAAAATTGAATTTGCGTTCCGCGCGCGATTGTTTATAAGAGAAAACTGTGGCGCGTGGCCTTCGGGTTCCGCGCCCTGATTTTTTGGCGATGCCCTTTGCCAGCTTATCGTGGTCATGAGCCGGAGGTGACAGGGCACTGCCGCGAATCGGCGGAACTTTAAAATGGACGGCACATCACAGAAATGACTAACCCGTTGGAATTCCTTCAAGAGGTCCGTGCCGAAGGCGCCAAGGTTACGTGGCCTACGCGCCGCGAGACCCTGATCACGACGGGGCTTGTTCTATTCATGGTCCTGCTCGCCAGCCTTTTTTTCGTCACGGTGGATTGGGCGCTTCGCCTCATCGTCACCGGCATTCTGAGTTTAGGTCACTAGCGCATGTACGCGCGCGGCGGATACTGGTTTCCGAAAAAAACAGAAAACGAACAACGTTAGAGTATTGTTCAATTGTGTGAATTTGATCATTCTATCCGCGTGATCCAGTGTTTTCGCTTGCCCAAGTCACACCCCCCTGGAGCAGGGTTTTCGTGAACGAGGTTTGAAGCTGCCCGATGAGCATGCGCTGGTATATCGTTCACGCCTATTCGAATTTCGAGAAAAAGGTCGCCGAATCCATCAAGGAGCAGGCGGCGCAGCGTGGTCTCTCGAGCCAATTCGAGGAAATTCTTGTCCCGACCGAGCATATCGTCGAAATTCGCCGCGGCCGTAAAATCAATTCGGAACGCAAATTCTTTCCCGGCTATGTGTTGATCAAATGCACACTTTCCGACGATGTCTACCATCTGATTAAAAACACCCCGAAGGTCACCGGATTTTTGGGCGCGGACAAGAAGCCGATGCCGATTCCAGATAGCGAAGCGGAACGCATCAAAGGGCAGGTCGCCGAGGGCGTCGAACGGCCCAAGGCGTCGATCTCGTTTGAAATTGGCGAGACGGTGCGTGTCGCCGACGGCCCCTTCGCTTCCTTCAACGGGACCGTCGAGGACATCGACGAGGGCCGTTCCAGGGTCAAGGTCGCGGTTTCGATCTTCGGCCGCGCGACGCCGGTGGAACTCGAATATGCGCAGGTCGAAAAGGTCTGAGCATTTGATGCCGGGCCCCGCCTCGCAAATTTTCGCGCCCGCTTGGGCAGCGGGAAAATTTGGGATAAGGGGATTTGAGAAAGGCACCATGGGTCGCGCTTTGCAACCGATGGCAGAACCGATGGGATGAGAGTGGGAGACCGGTCCGCCACGCCGGACGGCGGCCGTGTGGGACCACGACCGCAACCGCCGCGCCAAAGGGCCGGCATTGTCTGGGAGTAGGGCAATGGCAAAGAAGGTCACGGGTTACGTGAAGCTTCAGGTACCGGCCGGGGCGGCCAATCCTTCGCCTCCGATCGGTCCCGCGCTCGGCCAGCGCGGCTTGAACATTATGGAATTTTGCAAGGCTTTCAACGCCAGGACGGCGCAGATGGAAAAAGGGACCCCGATCCCAGTCGTCATCACCGCCTTCCACGACCGGTCCTTCACTTTCGAGATGAAGTTGCCGCCGGTTTCCTTTTTTTTAAAGAGGGCGTCGGGCGTTCAGTCGGGCTCGAAAACCGCCGGCCGCGGCTTTGTCGGCAAGATCACGAAAGCGCAGATAAAGGAGATTGCCGAGAAAAAACTGCCCGATCTCAATTGCGCCTCGGTCGAAGCGGCGATGCGGATGATCGAGGGCTCCGCCCATTCCATGGGCCTCGAGATAGTGGGGTAGGGCGATGGCACATGTCGGGAAACGCGTGCACAAGGCGCGCGAGGGAATTGACCGGATCAAGCTCTATCCGGTCGCCGCGGCGGTCAAGCTCGTCATGGAGCGCGCCAATGCGAAGTTCGACGAGACCGTCGAGATCGCGATGAATCTCGGCGTCGACCCCAAGCACGCCGATCAGATGGTGCGCGGCGTGGTCAATCTCCCGAACGGAACTGGGCGCACCCTGCGTGTGGCGGTGTTCGCGCGCGGCGCCAAGGCCGACGAGGCCAAGGCGGCGGGGGCGGACGTCGTGGGCGCGGAGGACCTGGTTTCGACCGTCCAAGGCGGCACGATCGCCTTCGACCGTTGCATTGCCACGCCGGACATGATGCCTCTCGTCGGCAGGCTCGGCAAGGTTTTGGGTCCGCGCGGCCTGATGCCCAATCCGAAAGTCGGCACCGTGACCATGGACGTCTCCGGCGCGGTCAAGGCCTCGAAGGGCGGGGCGGTGGAGTTTCGCGCCGAAAAAGCCGGGATCATCCAAGGCAGCGTGGGCAAAACCTCCTTCGCGCAGGAGAAACTTGTCGAAAACATCGTTGCATTCGTGGATGCGGTAGCCAAGGCCAAGCCGCCGGGCGCTAAGGGCACCTATATTCAACGTGTCGCGATTGCCTCGACCATGGGTCCGGGGGTCAAGGTCGATCCCGCGACGCTTACGGTCTAAACCGATCGTTCGCGGATGCGCGAAATTTGCATTTCGGGCCTTGGCATAAGAGATCGTTCGGGTTAAGTAGGTAGTTCGGGGCGGATCGGAAATAGCCGCCCCGCATTCATAACGCTTCCGCAATGGCGGGGTGTTGGCGAGTTTCGCTTCCGGCGAAGGGTGTTTCGTGACGCGGTGGATAAGGCTGGAGGATAGGCGGTTGACGCCTGTCCCGTTCGGCCGTGTCGTGTCTGAGACCGCCGGATCGAGAAGCCGCCCCGTCTTGGTCGAAATCAAGCTTAATTCCTTGAGCGCCAATTCGGCTCTGCCGGCGACGCGATCTGGGCCGGCATAGACGGGGCAACAACAAGATTTGGGATCGCGGGGAAGGCTTCGCCTTTTTGCTTCCTTCGGTGTTGGTTTATCCCTCTATCCGGCGCGGCGGGTCCGTTCCTGGGACAGGCACAGCGTCGCCTCGACGGGTGGTTTGCCCGCTGCGTTAAACTGGCGGCAGATGCAGCCCGCGAGCCGGAATTCTTAAAGTCCGTGCCCGCGCAAGGAGACACACGGTGGACAGAGCGGAAAAGAAACAATGCGTCGCTTCCTTGACCGATGTCTTCAAAGCGACATCGGTGGTGGTGGTCGCGCATTATTCCGGCCTGAGCGTGGTTCAAATGCAAGCTCTGCGCAAGCAGATGCGCGCGGCTGGAGCGACGGTGCAGGTCGCCAAGAATCGTCTCGTCAAGATCGCTCTTCAAGGCACGGAGGCCGCGTCGATTTCGGAGCTGATGCGGGGTCCGACGTTGATCGCCTATTCAGACGACCCGGTCGCGGCGCCGAAGGCCGCGGTGGCTTTTGCCAAGAATCACGACAAGCTCGTGATCCTTGGTGGCGCCATGGGGGCGATCGCGCTCAACGTCGATGCCGTACGCTCGCTTGCGACGCTGCCGTCCTTGGATGAACTGCGCGCCAAACTCGCTGGCCTCATCCAGGCACCGGCGGCGAGGCTCGCGCGGCTTACAACCGCGCCGGCCGCCAAGCTCGCGCGCGTTTTCGCGGCCTACGCCGGCAAAGATGCCGCCTGACGTCTTCATCTTGTGCGACTTCCAAGCGTTTTGGATTTGAATTGAAGGAACTGAAAATGGCCAATCTCGAAAAGATCGTCGAGGACCTGTCGAGCCTCACAGTGCTCGAAGCCGCCGAACTCGCCAAGCTGCTGGAAGAAAAATGGGGCGTATCCGCGGCCGCGGCTGTCGCCGTTGCCGCGGGACCCGCGGCCGGCGCGACGGTGGCACCGGCGGAAGAGCAGACCGAATTCACCGTGATCCTCGCGGCGATCGGCGCCAAGAAAATCGAAGTCATCAAGGAAGTGCGCGCGGTGACCGGACTTGGTTTGAAGGAGGCGAAGGATCTCGTCGAAGCCGCGCCCAAGCCCGTCAAGGAAGGCGTGACCAAGGAGGAAGCCCAAAAGATCAAGGCGGCGCTCGAAAAAGCGGGCGCCAAGGTGGAGTTGAAGTGATCGCGGCTTTGCCGATTCGGCGGTTTGATGTTTGGCAAGGCCGCGGTCTCGGCGAAGATTGAGGCCGCCGCGGCCGTGCTGAAACATTGATGGCTTTGTATCTCGACACTTATCGAATCTCTTCGCGGTAGTTCACCGTGAACGTTTGGGGCTGAGAAAGCACCGCCCCTTCAGCGCCCCGGCTGGACGCGGGTCTAGCGAATTTCCGTTCGAGAAAATCGTTGTTTACACGAGGTGCGAGGAGCGAAATGGCTCATAATATGGCGCAGACGTTCACCGGCCGTAAGCGTATCCGCAAATTTTTCGGGCATCTCCGCGAGGTCGCGGAAATGCCGAATTTGATCGAAGTTCAAAAGGCATCCTATGACCAGTTCCTGCTCGTCGACGAGCCGCGAGGCGGG
>DATBYR010000037.1:0-4367 GCA_036513565.1 Methylocella sp.
CGGTATAGAAAAACCCCGGCGAGGCGCAGGCTCGAAGGCTGGGCGGGATATTCGGAATGTTGGCGTTGGCGACATCGTCTTCGTCGTTCCAAATCGTCGTCGGATTTTGGATCGGCACATAAGGCACATAAAGAATTGATAGAGTGATGCCGCGGTTTTTCAGCAGCGAGCAGTTGGCCGTGTTGAGGGTCGTGGCGCCGTTGCTGCCCGACCAGGCGCCACCTCCGTTCTGGATTTGGTTGTTTTGCGCGCCGTCCGTCACCAAAAAAACAAAGGGCTGCGGCGTTGCCGCGCCCGATCCGTTGCCGACCGAGGTGATGACGCCATTCAGCTCCGGCAGAGCGTTTTCAAAATGCGTGCCGCCCGACCCGAGCCCGGAAGGATCGCCATTATCGATCAGAGAGGTCAGCGTGCCGGCTTGCGTCGTCACCGTTGCGAGATTGGCGCTGATCGGCTGATATTGCTGCATATGGCGGATGAAAGGATAGAGCCCGACTCGGTACTGGCTCGGGATGGTTTCGGTGGTTTGGGCGGTGGCCAGCAATTGCTGTGTGGCGTAGGCGACGGCGTCGAGCCGTAGCTGGATGCAGGCGGCCGTGCCTGGTTGCTGGCAGATGGCGTTAGGGGTGCCGGTGATGCGCGTCAGATTGTAGCCCTGGCAGGTAACCGAAGTCCCCGTACTGTCTTGGCAGGCCTTATATCCCGGGGCGGGGGGGCCTTTGAAATGGCAGGCGATAGTGCAGCCGCCAGGATAGAGATTGCGGTAATCCGGATTGATGGCGGCGAGCCGGGTTTGCTCGCTGTTGGTCGAGGGAATCCCCATCGAGCCGGAGACGTCGAGGAGCAGGTAGAAGTCGAGATATTTGCCCATGGTCAGGCTCGATGCCGCGTCGCCATTCATATTGATTTGGCTCACCCCGAAAATCGGTCCAAATGCAGTTTGCGACGCCGCTGTATAGGTAACGGTCGCGTTGATCGTTTGGCCGGACCGCGCCATCGTCACCACCGGGGTGGACGACATACTGGCGGTTGACCCGGCGTTGGATTTGAACACCTTTAGGGCCTGGGCCTTGCCGGCCGCTATGGCTCCATTGGTCAGCGCCGGATCGGTTTGATTATTTGGAGGACCGGAATTTATCACGATGTAGCTTTGCGCCGCGTTGATCGCGGCGATCGCCGCCGCGTCGGTGGCGAGGTCGAGCTTCGACTTGGCGGCCAGTGCGTTATAAAAATCGATTCCCAGTCCCGCCGTTCCGACAAGACCGATGATGCTCAAACCTACAATTATCGCCACGGTGCCGCTGCAGTCGGCGCGAAAGCGGTGCCAAAAGGTCGAAAGCGTGGTGCGTTTCATGAGTTTAGACCTTGATCAATTTGCCAAAAGACATCCAAGAAGCGGGCTCGAAATTCAGTAGCCGGGACATTTGGCGCCAAAGCCATCGTCGCCGCTCACGACTTGATATTGGGTAAATTTGGGGAACTGCACATAGCGAGGCGCGAGATAGGCGGATCGTGCAATAGGAATCGTGCCGAAGAGGGGAGAGCCAAACAGCGCCGTAAAAGCAGAGCCGAACATCGGCGTGTAGTTATAGACGATATCGACGACGAGGAGCGACCCCGCCGACGAAGCACCGACGGCCGGGAAGACATCGACGGGAAGTGTCGTCTTGCTTGGCACCGCCGTATCGGGAGCCGAGGTGAGAGGGGTCCCGCAGGTCCGCTTGTTGGGACCGCTGTTCCAGGCGACATTCGCGACGCAGTTCGATGTGCAGGGCAAGGCGCAGTCCGTCGAGCCCGGCGGCGAGAAACAGACACCTGCCATCGATACGGAAATGTCGTTTTTCCACGAAATTCCCTTTTGCGCGGCGTCCTGCAAAATCTGCGGAAAGATCACCATGGTCGATTCGGAGGCAAAATGCAGATCGCCGTATTGGACTGGTCTCGTCCCTTGGGACAGCATCTCGGACGCCGTGGTCGCGACCGCTGTCACGTTGCGTGCGGCAATGATCGCCCGTGACACCTCCACCGATCCGAGCATCAAAATGACAAGGAACGGCAGAACGAGCGCGAATTCGGTCGCGGCAATGGCCTGGCGCGCGCCGCAAAATTCCTTGGCGCGGCGGTACAGCTTCGCGGGCAACGCATGAGCAAGGGTGGGCCGTTCGAACTGGCGCATGTTAGCACCCCGCCGGCGGCGTATAAGGGTTTGTGTAAGGTTCGTTCTTGAACGCGGCGGCGGCCGAGGCGAGTACGACCGTGTTTCCCCCAAAGGTCGTCGTGGGGCCGGGCAGCCAAACCGCGCCGAGCAGGGGCATCGCATAGTAGACCTGCAAGTAGACATATTCGCCGCTCCCGCCCGGACAAAAAGAGGTCTGCGTGTTGTCGAGCGGCGGAACAATGATCGCGCTCTGCGTGCTATTGACAAACGAATAAAAGCCGCCCGGAAAGGACGCTTGCGGAAACGTCTGAAGGTTGACGATGACACTGCCGCAGGGGATGGTCACGGGGAGCTGCGAACACAAATTGGTCCGGAACTGCGCCGCCGTCTGACCCGCTTTTTGCACCGATCCCGTTATGATCTGGCGGGCCGCCGCGTGGGTCGCCGCATCGAGCCTCGAGGAATTATAAACAAATAGGGCGCTTTGAAAGATCTCGACGATCATTAACAGCAGCGGCGCGCTGATCATGGCGAATTCGACCGCCGCCATGGCTTTCCGTTCGTTGAGAAATTGGCGTGCGGCGGCGGCCCTGGGCCCAGGACCGTGATGAGCGGCCAGGCGCTTTAAGCCACGCGGGCGCGATAGAAAATAACGGAAATATTTATGAATTGATGAGTACATAATCGTTATTATTATCTAACTAGACTTATAACATTCTCGCCACGCTTGGACAATACAGAAATATATGGAATGTTATAATTATTCATTTAGATAATACTTACAATTTGATAGAATGCTCAGGTATTCCCTTTCCCCGTTCGATCTTGCGCGCACTCCCATCGGCGGTTCCGCAACGGACAGGCGGCAAAGGAGCTATTGGCAAACCCCTATCCGCCGGCCGATTCGTTGTGGTCCTGGTAAAAGTTGCGGTCCTGGTAAAAGGAGAGCAAAAGCTCTACTGTCGGGTGGCGGTTTTCGATTCGCGCCGCCGGCGTGGCGCAACCGTCGTTTCCCTTGGGTTCAGGAGCTTGTCATGGCCGACATCAACGAAACCGTTTCCAACTTCCTCGAAAAGCTTTCCGCGATTCTCGAAAAGCCCTACCGCGCGCTGGCGCTGGGCGCCGGTCTGGCGTTCCTGCTTCTCCTTCTCTATCATGTCACGAACCTGGGAGGGGGCTACTTCGGGGCGTTCTTCACGTTCCTGCATGTCGTCTCGGGCATCGCGTGGATCGGTCTTCTCTATTATTTCAACCTGGTGCAAATCCCGGCCATGGCGAAGATTCCGCCGGAGCTGAAACCCGCAATTGGCGAGTATATCGCGCCCGAGGCCCTATTTTGGTTCCGCTGGTCGGCGCTCGCCACCGTGGTAACCGGCCTCATCGTGTTTTTCACCAGCAGCGCGGTCCACAACCTAACCCTTATCACCGGAGGCATCCTCGGCCTCATCATGGCCTTCAATGTCTGGTTCGTCATCTGGCCGAACCAGAAGAAAGTGCTTGGCCTCGTTTTCGCCGACGACGACGCCAAGAAGCAGGCCGCGCGGCTCGCGATGCTGACTTCGCGCGCCAATTTCGTCCTGTCGCTGCCGATGCTTTATTGCATGGTGACGGCACGGCTTGTCGGGTGATTTTCGATTCGATCCGCTATCGCGGTTGCGTGGCGCTTGTCTCCGGCAAGCGCGACGTGGCCTATTCCACCGTGACGCTTTTTGCAAGATTGCGCGGCTGGTCGGCGTCCGTCCCCATGGCGACGGCGGTATGATAGGCGATCAATTGGACCGGTACCGCATAGACCATCGCCGCGAACTCCGGCGCGATATCCTGCATGACGATGGCCGCGGCGGCCTCGTTGGCAAAATCGTGGGCGAGACGGGCATCGCCGATCAGGATCAGTCTGCCGCCGCGAGCGGCGACTTCCTGCATGTTCGAGATCGTTTTTTCGCGCACGGAGTCATTAGGTGCGATGACGATCACCGGCATGTCCTGGTCGACGAGCGCGATCGGTCCATGTTTCAGCTCCCCCGCCGCATAGCCTTCGGCATGAATATAGGAAATTTCCTTGAGTTTCAGTGCCCCTTCGAGCGCCAAGGGATAGGACGTGCCGCGGCCGAGATAAAGCACGTCGCGGACCTTGGCGATTTCCCGCGCCAGGATCTCGACGGCGCTTTCGCATTTTAGCGCTTGCGCGATGAGCCCCGGAATCGCCATG
>DATBYR010000038.1:0-3738 GCA_036513565.1 Methylocella sp.
GCGCTTCGAGCTTGCCTATTATGCGCTGGAGCCCGACATCAAGGTCATCGCGCCCTGGCGGGAGTGGGAGCTAACTTCGCGCAGCGCGCTGATCGCCTTCGCGGAGCGAAACCAGATCCCCATCGCCAAGGACAAGCGCGGTGAAGCGCCGTTTTCGGTCGACGCCAATCTTCTTCATGTGTCCTCGGAAGGCAAGGTGCTGGAAGACCCCGCGCAAGAAGTGCCGGATTATGTTTATTCTCGCACCCTCAATCCGGAGGATGCGCCCAACCAGCCTGACTATGTCGAAATCGATTTCGAGCGCGGCGACGCGGTCGCCGTTGACGGAAAACCGATGTCGGCCGCGACCCTGCTTGCGCATTTGAATGGGCTTGGCCGCGCGCACGGCATTGGACGCCTCGATCTCGTCGAAAACCGTTTTGTCGGCATGAAATCGCGCGGCATGTATGAAACCCCCGGCGGCACGATCCTTTATTTCGCCCATCGCGGCATCGAGCAGATCACGCTCGATCGCGGCGCCGCGCATCTGAAGGACGAGCTGATGCCGAAATATGCCGAACTCATCTACAATGGATTCTGGTTCTCGCCGGAGCGCGAAATGCTGCAAGCCCTGATCGATCGCAGCCAGGAATTCGTCAGCGGCCGGGTGCGCCTGAAGCTCTTCAAGGGCTCTGCCTTCGTCGTTGGCCGGTCGAGCCCTTATTCTCTCTACGATCAGAATCTCGTAACCTTCGAGGAAGGCGCAAACGCCTACGATCATCGCGACGCCGCGGGCTTCATCAAGCTCAATGCTTTGCGGCTGCGGACGCTGGCCAAACGCGCCCGCAAGGTCGCCGGTTGAAATTTTTGAAGCGAACAAGCCACGCACCATTGCGCCGGCTCCGGAAATGCCGGACCGGCGTTGTGCGGAGGGAGCGCGGGAAAGGGGCGGCGCAATGTCCTTCGAGAATCGATCCGCGGCGGGGCGCGGCCTGGCTGCCGCGCTCGCCGGATACAAGGAGCGCGGGCCTGTTGTCTTGGCGCTTCCGCGCGGAGGCGTGCCTGTCGCGGCGGAAGTCGCGGCGGTTCTCGGCGCGCCGCTCGATCTGATCCTGGTCCGGAAAATCGGCGTTCCGTCGCAGCCCGAACTGGCCATGGGCGCTGTGGCCAATGGTGCCGCGCCGATCGTCGTGCGCAATGCGGAAATATTCCGACACTCTGGCGTCACGGAAACGGAATTCAATGCGGTCCGTGACGCCGAACTTGCCGAAATCGAGCGCCGCCGGCGGCGCTATCTTGGCGCCCGCGCGCGCGAAGCTGTCGCGGGCCGCACCGTCATTGTCATCGACGACGGCATCGCGACCGGCGCGACAATGCGCACGGCTCTTCGCGCGGTGCGCGTGCGGGCGCCGGACGAGCTGGTGCTCGCCGTGCCGGTGGCGACCAAGGACACGCTCGATGAGCTGCGCTACGAAGCCGACAGCATCGTCTGTCTTGAGTCGCCGGCATGGCTCGACGCGGTCGGTTGCTTCTACGGCGATTTCCGCCAGGTCACGGATGCCGAAGTGATCGCGACGCTTGCACGCTTTCCGGGGAGGCGCGCACCCGGCGCACGTGGATAAAAGCCAAATCGTTTGCTATGGAAGACCAGCCGCCTCCGGGGGAAATATCATCATGTATCGCGCCCTAGTCGTGCCGATTGTTCTCTTTCTGGTTGCCTGCTCGGGAGAACCGAAGTTCAAGGCCGACACTGAAGCCAATTTCAACGCCTCGTTTGCCGAAGTCGCTAAGAGGCTCAGCGCCGAAGACAAGGAAACCCTAGACGCCGCGCTGAAGGACATCGTGTTGGTGCAGGTTCACCTTTACGGTCCAATGCTTGAGGCTAAGAGCTATCAATTACCGTCGAATGAACCTGGCGCTGAATTAACGCGAACGCTCACAGAAACTTTCACGGGCGCTGCAAGCAGGATAATCTACGCAGCAACCGCCGCAAGGTGGGATGAAAACCGCGCAAAGGCAACTGTCGGGAACGCACGAGCAATCGTTGACGGACGAACCGCGAAGGAAATCATTAAGATCGCCGCCGACGAGCGGAAGAAGGCACTGGAAATTGCCATTGCAACAAACCGAGATCAGCTAGAGAAAGCAAAATCGGCTCTCAATGACATTCAGGCTGAAGCTGAAAATGCTGCGAAACGGCAGACTGAACGGAAAGGCATCCTGGAGAAAATAGTAATAACGAAGCCAAGGTTTTTTTATCGGAAGGATGGTTTCACTGATAAGCCGGTAATTTCCTTTAACTATTGCGAATAAGGGTACTGTTCCCGTGAAACGGATATTTGTTGACGGAACTTTACAAACACCGGGTAGGGCGGTCCCGTGGATAACGAATTCGTTCAGCTACGAAATAGACGGCGGGTTAGAACCTAACGAGATACAAAACTTGAGCCTTGCGCCGAACATGTTCAGCGATTGGGGCAAGGTTCCCCAAAAGGCCGTGGATGGATCTGTGCTTACTTTGAGCTTAACGGCTTTTGAGGATGCCACAGGGAAACGCTCTGGGCAGAACCCCGAGGACGACGACCGTTTGGCAGCTTGCAAGAAGGCTCTTGAAGGTGCAGTCCGAGAACTCGAAGGCAAGATCGCGGATTTAGAGAAGCTACTTCAGCATGGCACGTGACAGGGCTATTTAAGATACAATTTGAATACGCGTCGGGTGCCCTACGCACAGATCCGATCAAGGCAACCCGCGCGTAATTGGAGTTCGACGCACTCGATGCAATTGCATCGCACCACGTTAATCCCCAATAATCATCGTCGCATCAAAAAATTAGGCATGGATGGAAGCGACATGGATCAGACGAGTTTCAGCGAAAAAAACCCGCTTCTCGAACCATGGACAGGGCCTTTTGGCGCGCCGCCATTCGATCGCCTGAGGCCATGCCACTTTGGGCAAGCCTTCGAGATCGCGCTTGGCCTTGCGCATGCCGATACCGAAGAAATCGCGGCCGATCCAAAGCCACCTTCCTTCGAAAATACCATCGAAGCGCTCGAAAGAAGCGGCCGGGACCTTACCCGCGTCTCTTCCGTCTTCTTCAATCTGGCGCGCGCCGACACCAATAAGGAACTCGAAGCGATCGAACGCGAGATCGCGCCAAAACTTGCCCGGCATCGCAGCGGGATCTACCTCAACGGCGCGTTATTCGAGCGCGTCGATGCGCTTTATTCGCGACGCGGCGAACTCGGGCTTAATGCCGAACAGGCGCGGGTTCTGGAGCGCTATCACACCGCCTTTTTGCGCAACGGCGGCGGCCTTCCAGAGGAAGCCAAGGCGAGGCTCGCCGCAATCGCCGAGCACCTCGCCACGCTCGCCACCAGATTCGGTCAAAACGTTCTCGCCGACGAGAAGGCCTATATGCTGGTTCTCGCGGCGAAGGACGATCTCGCCGGCCTTCCCGCGTCGCTCGTCTCCGCCGCGGCGCGGACGGCGGCGGACCGCGGCCTTCCCGGCAAGCATGGCATCACCTTGTCGCGTTCGAGCGTCGCGCCTTTCCTGCAATTCTCGGCCCGCCGCGATCTGCGGGAACAGGCGTTTCGCGCCTGGATCCAGCGCGGCGAATCAGGTGGATGTACCGACAATCGCGCCATTGCCTCCGAAATCGTGCGGTTGCGCACGGAGCGCGCGCGGCTTCTCGGCTTTGAAAGTTTCGCGCACTTCCGCCTGGCCGATACGATGGCGAAAACCCCGCAAGCGGCGCT
>DATBYR010000039.1:0-3175 GCA_036513565.1 Methylocella sp.
GCGCACACCGCTGGAAAGATGCGCAAGAATCGTATCCGCGTTCTCACCGGCGACAAGGTCCTTGTGGAAATGACTCCCTATGACCTGACCAAGGGCCGCATTACCTACCGGTTCAAATGATCGAGATCCCGACGATGGATAATCGCCATGACTGGGGACGATAGGGCTTGGCGGCCAAGGCTCGTTTTGGCTTCCGCGTCGCCCAGGCGGCTCGAACTCCTGGAACAGATCGGCATCGAGCCGGACGCCTTGCTTCCCGTCGATCTCGATGAAACCCCGCGCAAGACCGAACTGCCGCGTAGCCTTGCGGCGCGGTTGGCGGAAGAAAAGGCGAGCGCCGCCGCGCGGATTGCGTCGAGCCGGCCCGAACTCGCCGGCGCATATATCATCGGGGCCGACACGGTCGTCAGCGTTGGCCGCCGCATTCTGCCAAAATGCGAGATCGTGGCCGAGGCAGCGCAATCCTTGCGGCTTTTGTCGGGCCGGGCGCACCGGATTCATACCGCGGTCTGCCTCATCACGCCGAAGGGCCGCGCGCGTCACAAGCTGGTCGAGACGCGGCTGCGACTCAAACGGCTGTCGGCCGCCGAGATCGAAGCCTATCTCGGATCGGGCGAGTGGCGCGGCAAGGCCGGAGGTTATGCTATCCAGGGCCTTGCCGGCGCATTTGCGCAAAAGCTTATTGGGTCCTATTCCGCGGTCGCCGGTCTGCCGCTCTACGAGACCATGTCGCTGCTTGCCGGCGAAGGCTTTCCGGCGCATGTTTCTTGGTTGAACAGGGTATAATCGCCCCTCTAACCCAAGCACCGGCCGAATCATGCCAGTCGTAAATCCGGAAACCCGTTTTGATGAACAACCAGACGGAGCATCGCTCCGGCCCTGTCCGATCTGCGGCAAGCCGGCCGTTTTTGCCACCCGCCCGTTTTGCTCGAAACGCTGCGCCGACGTCGATCTTCACCGCTGGCTCGGCGGCGTTTACGCCATTCCGGCCGCGCATGAATCGGATGCGGAACCCGATGGCGCGGGCGAGCAGCGCGTGGCCAAAATTCCCGAGCCGTAAAATCATCCGAGTCTTCTGTCCGGAAGTTGCATGTTTTTCATTGCCTCAAAGATCTTCTGGTTCGTTGCCGAGCCGGTATCCCTGGCCATTGTCGTGGGCGTTTTGGGGATCCTTCTTGGGTTTACCCGCTTTGCGCGGGCGGGGCGGGCTCTTATGGCTGGCGCGATAATCGCGCTCGCCGCCGGTTTGCTCACGCCGCTCGGAGTTGTCCTTTTGTGGCCCTTGGAGGAGCGATTTCCGCGGCCACCAGCCGATATTCCCGATCCGGCCGGAATCATCGTCCTTGGCGGCGCCTTGGACACGGAAAAATCGGAAGCGCGCGGCGAGGTATACTTCTCCCCGGATGCCGCCCGGATGATCGCCGGTATCGAATTGGCGCGGCGGTATCCGACCGCGCGGCTCGTCTTCACCGGCGGATCGGCGGGTTTGCTAGGCGAACGGCCGCCGGAGGCGATCAGCGCGCGAAAACTCTGGCTTTCGCTGGGCGTGCCAGCCGAGCGCATGACGTTCGAGGCGAAGTCCCGCAATACATGGGAAAATGCCCTGTTCACGCGCGATCTCGTCAAGCCGAAGCCGGGAGAGACCTGGCTCCTCGTGACCTCGGCCTGGCACATGCCGCGTTCCGTCGGGATATTCCGGCATCTGGGTTTCGATGTGATTCCTTATCCGGTTGCGTATCGCACTTTTGGCGATGAACGGGATTTTCTGCAGCCCACCCAGATGTTCGACAAAGTTCTTATGCTCGATTACAGCGTCCGTGAATGGGTCGGGCTTTTGGCCTACCGGCTGGCCGGTAAGACGGACGCGCTGTTTCCCGCGCCTTGAGCGCCGCTTGGGGCGTCTTTCGCAGGCGTAGCGGTGGCCGGAAAGCCGCGCACACCGTCTTTGGTTTTACAGGCGCATCCGGTAAAGCTCCGGCAAACGCGACGTAAGTTCTGCAGGAATAGTCGGCCGCGCCCATGAAACCCACTCTCGCCATCGCCAACAAAACCTATTCGTCCTGGTCGTTCCGGCCGTGGATTTTGATGCGCCATTTCGGCATCGCGTTCGACGAAATCGTGATCCCGATGGCGCAAGAAAATACCCGCGCGGAAATGTTGCGCTTTTCCCCAGCCGGCAAATGTCCATCGTTGCACGATGGCGAAATCGCCGTATGGGATTCGCTCGCGATTATCGAATATGTCGCCGAACTCCATCCACGCATTCCGATCTGCCGAGGCCGCGGGCGGCGCGGGCGCAGGCGCGTTCGCTCGCCGCCGAAATGCATTCGAGCTTCATAGGCCTGCGCGGGCTGCTGCCGATGAATATGCGCCGCGAGGTGAAGGAACGCGAGCTGACCCCCGAGGCGAGCGCCGATATTGCCCGCCTCGAACAGGCTTTTGGGCAAGCCCGCAGGGAGTTCGGTAAAGCTGGCGCCTTTCTCTTCGGCGATTTTTCGGCGGCCGACGCGATGTTCGCGCCGGTGGTCAATCCGTCTGCATGTGTATAAGGTGGCGGTCACGCCCGGCACACTTGTCTATATGGACGCGATGATGGCGTTGCCTGCCTGGCAAAACTGGAGCGCGCAGGCCCAAGCGGAAACCTGGGTCATCGACAAATACGAAATCGCCCGATTCCGCGCATGCGCCGGCGTCTCGGGCGCGCACATGGGGCGGGGCGTTGCAGGCGGATCACGCCGGCACTAATCCTAAAAATGCTTGCCGTTGCGACCGGCAAGCACGATCTATAAGAATCTGAACAGCATAGTTCGCGAGGAGCCAAGTGGGTCAAGCAAGGGACAAGGGTGGCGTGATCGCGCCGAAGTCCAGCGCCAAATCGAATATCGACGAATTTCTCGAGGCCGCGGCGAAATTGCCCGCGACGTCCAGTTCGGGGCGGGGCCGGCTCATTTTCGCTCTCGATGCCACCATGAGCCGGCAAGCCACCTGGGACATGGCGCAAAGTGTGCAAGGGCGGATGTTCGCGACGGCGGCGGCGCATGGCGGGCTCGATGTCCAGCTCGTTTATTACCGTGGGTTTTCCGAGTGCAAGGCGTCGCGCTTCGTGACCGGGGGACAGAGCTTGGCATCCCTTATGACCAAGATCGGGGTGGGCGCCGGCCAGACACAGATCGAA
>DATBYR010000040.1:0-5044 GCA_036513565.1 Methylocella sp.
CCGGCATCGAGCCCGCGCATCCGGTCGGAGGGTTGATTGAGCGCCGTCACCATCACGACGGGAATATGCGCCGTTGACATGTCCCCTTTCAAACGGCGGCAAACTTCCAATCCGTCCATTCCCGGCATCATCACATCGAGAAGAACAATGTCACAATCGCCGTTGGCGCAGATTTTCAAGGCATCGACGCCGTTCGTTGCGGTCAAAACCTCGAAATATTCGGCGCTTAAGTGCGCTTCGAGCAGCTTGAGATTGGGAAGCAGATCGTCGACAACCAGGACCCGGGCGGTCATGCTATGGGTGTTCCTGTCTTGTCACTCTTGGGGACCGCCGGCAAATCATCGTCGCGACTATTGTTCGTGGAGATAACTGCGCACGGTTTCGAGGAACTTCACGATGGAGATCGGTTTTGAGAGATAGGCCTCGCATCCGCCCTGCCTGATTTTTTCCTCGTCCCCCTTCATGGCGAAAGCGGTAATGGCGATCACCGGAATATGGCGCAGATTTTCATCGTCCTTGATCCGTTGCGTGACCTGAAGTCCGGAGACCTCGGGCAATTGAATATCCATCAAAATGAGATCGGGTTTGTGCAAACGCGCGAGGTCCAGTGCTTCGACGCCGCTGCGAGTCTGCACGGTCCTGTAGCCGTGTGCCTCCAAAAGATCGTTGAACAACTTCATGTTCAACTCATTGTCTTCCACGATCAGAATGCATTTTTGCATCGGAAATACCCGGCTCTGTGCGGCGGACAATCCACGCCCGGGAAAGTTCAGCCGCATTCTTCAATAACGGATAGAAATTGACGAAAGGGAAATCGTTGTAATGCAAAACCTCGATTTTAGGTCCTCGCCGGCCAAACAGCCAAAACTCAGCAAAGCTGCCGCCGAATCGATAGCGATCGAGGTTTTAACCTTTCTGGCCGGAGACCCAGCGAGGCTCGATCGTTTCTTGGCTCTGACTGGCCTTGGGCGGGATAATTTGCGGGCGGCTGCCGGAGAGCCTCGATTTTTGGCCGCGATCCTCGATCATCTCGCCTCCGACGAGTCCCTGCTCCTCGCCTTCGCGGCCAATACCGGGCGCGCCCCGGTAACGATCACCAAGGCGCGAGACATATTGTCGCCCCCGGCGGAGACGCTGTGACAGCGGGCAGCTCGCGGTTCACAAACCCGTGCCGCAATGGCTTGAAAATTCCCTCCCGGCCCGTGCTAAGAAGCGTAACCCGTAAAACGGAGCCTCGCATGGTCTGGCCCTTGCCTCAACGCCCAAAGCGCCGACCAGCGCCGCAGCAAGACGCGGCCACTGACGCCCCCGTCGCCGCGAAAAAACTCGATCTTGCCTTGCGTTTGCGGCGCAACCGCAAGGCAGACTGGACACGCAGGCTCGTTCGCGAAAACAATTTGACCGCAGACGATCTCATTTGGCCCATTTTTCTTTGCGAAGGGGAAAACACGCGAGAACCCATTGTTTCCATGCCCGACGTCGAACGCCTCTCCATCGATGAGGCCGTGCGTGCGGCAACTGAGGCGGCGAAGCTCGGCATTCCGGCGCTCGCGCTGTTTCCTTTTACCGAGCCTAGCCTGCGCAATGAGCAGGCCAGCGAGGCGCTCAATCCCAACAATCTCGTTTGCCGCGCATGCCGCGCGATAAAACGCGACGTGCCAAATCTCGGCCTCGTCACCGACGTCGCGCTCGATCCCTACACCAGCCATGGCCATGACGGGATTTTGCACGGCGAGCGGATTCTTAACGACGAGACGGTTTCTGTGCTCGTCGCGCAGGCATTGAATCAGGCGCGGGCGGGGGCCGACATCATCGCGCCCTCCGACATGATGGATGGCCGCGTGCGCGCGATCCGCAAGGGGCTCGACGGGGAAAATTTCGAGGACGTGCAGATTTTATCTTACGCCGCCAAATATGCCTCGGCTTTTTATGGGCCTTTCCGCGATGCCGTCGGCACCAGCGCGACGCTGATCGGCGACAAGCGCACCTATCAGATGGACCCGGCCAATTCCAACGAGGCCCTGCGCGAGGTCGCGCAAGACATCGAGGAAGGCGCCGACATCGTGATGGTGAAACCCGGCCTGCCCTTTCTCGATATACTTTTCCGGGTGAAGGAGCGCTTCGGCATGCCGACCTTCGCCTATCAGGTCTCGGGCGAATATGCGATGATCATGGCGACGGCGGATCGTGGTTTTATCGACGGCGACAAAGCCATGCTCGAAAGCCTCATCGCCTTCAAGCGCGCCGGCGCCGATGCGATCCTCACCTACTTCGCAGCCCGTGCGGCAAGGAAGCTGAAGGAAATGGCGTGAGGCGGGAGGGGTCAGTGGTGGTCAATCAAAGAGCCCCCACTGGGTATTTCGGCTTCTAAAGGCAACTCTTTAGCCGAAATCTCGAAATCATTGCCAGCCCGCCGTTGCAGGGTTATCGCGAACTATCTGTTTTGATATCGATCCTCCAAATATCGCAACAAATCATGCGGATCGACCCCTCGGTTTCCACGCATGCGGTTAGCACTACGGCTCACGAGACGAAGGTTCGTTCTTTCGTTTCCTCCGCCGTAAGAAACCGGTACGATGTGATCAACTTCAAATGAGGCATCAAGTGGATGTCCGGTCAGAGCACATCTGCCAGCCTGCTCCTCATACATTTGGCAGATTACGTCCACAATCCAAGGTCGGCGCTGGTTGGGATCAAGTTGCTTCATTAACTCGGAACATTCGACCACATCTGTCCAAAAGTGTTGAAAGGAAAGCTTTTAGGCTTTCGCTTTTCTTTTTAATTTCTTCAAACTTGTTTCCCATGTTACGCAATCCTGTTGGCGTAAGCTTTATTGAGCCTTGCTAAGTTGTTTTTCAGCCTCGCCCCGAGGCGGGCGGCCCTCTGTATGTCGGCTTGGCTCTCAACCGCCGCTATGACATTCGAAACAATCTCAAGCATTGTTTCTAACTGCGACCGCATTAAGCGCTAATTCCTCGTCCGTCCGGCCGCGATACTTGCCGAAATGCTGGAGCGTGGAAGCGACGTGCGTTTCAATCGAGCCTATACGTATATCAAGCTCCGCGACCTGCTGATGGAGATCACCGATGCCAAGCCATTGTTGGAGCCAACTGCGCAATTCCATATAATATCTCCGTGACAACTTCCGGTTGTGCCGCGTGCTATAGCGGCCGCACTTTAGCTTATGACAAGTGCGATGAGAAGGCTTCGAGTTGACTCCAAGGCCAATACATCGAACGTCGGAAACGGGTACCCTGCGCCTCAAACCAGAAGGGGCCAATTCGCAATTCGGTGAGGATACAAACCTTCGCGTGAGGACCGCTCTCAAAAGATTTGCGAGAACCCAAGCCCTCACCCTGAGGAGCCAACGAAGTTGGAGTCTCGAAGGGCGAGGGCGCCTCGGGAAGCTGCGGGGGCGCATCCTTCGAGACGCAGGCTTCGCCTGCTCCTCAGGATGAGGGCGAGGCCTAAAACTGACTCGCAGGCAGAGGAGTATTACCAGCCCAATAGCGCGTCCTGTCCAGCTATTTTTTTGCGGAATTTTCGCCGGTGTGGATAGCGGGCGCCAGCGCCGCCAGATCAAAATCTCCCTCCTTTTTACCGCACCGGCGTGGCACAAAAGGAGCGGTCACGAACTGATTCGGCGCGCGCCCCGCAAGCCAGCGCCGGCGGGGAAATCTTATGCCAGCGATCGAAAATCTCGCCGAAAGAGGCCGCCTCGCCGGCGGCCCCGATCCCACATTCCGGCTCGCTCCGCATAATATCGAAGCGGAACAGGCGCTGCTTGGCGCGATCCTCGTCAACAACGACGCCTTCGACCGGGTCTCGGATTTCCTCAAGGCGGAACATTTTTCCGAGGAAGTTCACCGGCGGATCTTTGACGTCGCCGCGCAGTTAATCCGCGCGGGAAAACTCGCTTCGCCGATCACCTTAAAAACTTTTCTCGGCGAACACGATCTCGGCGGCGTCACCGTGCCGCAATATCTCGCCCGCCTGGCGGCGGAAGCAACCACCGTCATCAACGCCGAGGATTATGGCCGCACCATCCACGATCTCGCTCTTCGCCGCGATCGATGGAAAGACTTCGCGCCGTAGCCACGACCGCCAAGGGACACGCCCCGCTCCACCTTGTATCGGCCTTCGGGCGCGCCGCATCGAGAACGGCCTTCACTAAGTTTTCGACGCGACATTGAATGACGACCAATCCCGCCTTCGGCGTGGACACGGCGCGAAAAACATGGCCATCGTCCGCCACTTTACTATCAACCTCCTGCGCGCCGCCAAGGACAAAAGAAGCGTCAAACTCAGGCGAAAACAGGCCCGATGGGGTCCAGACTAATCTCGCAGTCCTGCTCGGCCATCTCCCGCGTTAACCCGGATTCGGAGCCCTGGGCCGGTGACTCGGGGCCTTGCTTTTTTTGTTGCTTTGCTTATAAGGCGCGGTTCCGAACCGCCCGGCTGAAGGGCTGCCGTGGCGGTTATTTTCGCTCGTTTCGACACGCTCTCTCGTTATCGAAAAACGGGGGGGGACCAAATGTTCCGCTGAGCGGTACTTTTTGGACGCTTGCCGCCCCGGAGTCGTAGGCAAAATGCCCAAACTTAAAACCAAATCCGCCGCCAAGAAACGTTTCAAGATCACCGCGACAGGCAAGGTGCTCTATGCGCAGAGGGGCAAACGCCACGGAATGATCAAACGGACCAATAAGCAGATTCGGAATCTGCGCGGCACCGCCGTGCTGTTTAAAAGCGATGGCGACAAGGTCATAAAATTCTGTCTGCCGAACGGCTGAAGCTCCCCCGGCCGTTTGTTGTTTCATTATCAATCCGGAGATACGCCATGGCACGCGTGAAACGCGGGGTTACCTCGCACGCCAAGCACAAGAAAACATTGCGGGCCGCCAAAGGCTTTTATGGCCGCCGCAAGAACACGATCCGGGCGGCGAAGGCGGCGGTCGATCGCTCGATGCAATATGCGACACGCGACCGGCGCGCCAAGAAGCGGGTTTTTCGCGCCTTGTGGATTCAACGTCTCAACGCCGCGGTG
>DATBYR010000041.1:0-3118 GCA_036513565.1 Methylocella sp.
GCCGCGCCGGCCGCTAGTTCATGCCAACGGCAACAGGGAGTGACCGTTGGCTCGGGCACCGGCCGCCAAGGTCGTTACAGGGATTTAAACGCTATTGGCACCAAAAAGGACACGGTGAACACAAGCGCGATCGAAATCGCGAACGACATGACCACGTCAGAACGGAAAGATCTCCGGAACAAAAAAGCAAATACAAAGATATTCCACACATAAAGAGGGAACAGCAAAAATGCCGTCAATTGCCGGACGTTAATATCCGGCAACTCCGCAAGGTTTGGCGAAATGAATATGATAAAACCTAAAGCCGTCCGGACAAAAATCACGATGGCGCCGCCCAAGGCGAGGGCGGTAAGCGTCTGGGTCAGCCTCTCGTTATAACCCGAAACCCGCGCGCATAGCATTGCAACCGCGGCCAATAAAACGGCGCTCCCGATAGCGCTCGCCGCCGCCCTGGCCGGGGAATAGAAGCTAGCTTGAAACAAGAATACCGCCGCCGCGAAAGCGACGAGGCTCACAGCCAAGAGAATTGGCGATTTCGGGAGCACCTCCGGGCCGAGCTTAAAGTCCAATATTCCTAGAACCTTTTGCACTGGGGAAGGGAGAGTAAACTTCTTCATGATTAGGCTCGAATGTTCGTGGCAAGGCTTTTACGCCTTCGCGCGGAATATTTTGGCGAACCAAGCGCCTGGCTTATTACGAAGAGCCGGAAAATAACACTACGGCCGAACCCGTCCCTGGGCCGCCCGCCCCACGACCCGGTCGAAGGCAAAACTCCCAGTTTAACCGCCGCACCTGCGGCAAACTTCCGCAAAAACCGGCCAGCCGTGGAAAATCCGCACCCTCTCACGCCGGCTTTTTCGGGGGAACGAGCTTCTGCTTCCCGCCCAAGCGCCAAATCAAGTAAACTGCGGCGACGAGCACCACGACCAACGAGGCATAGATCCCCATGCTTTTGCCAAACCCCACGCCCACCGTAAACGGGAACTGCGACACATAGGTCTGGCCGTGCGCGTTTTTCACCGTTACGATGCCAATGAATTTGCCGTTCTCGGGAAAGGTGTGCGCGAAGTTCAGGGTGCCCGTCGGATAGGTCTTGGGCGGCACATGGGTGATGGTCACGGGATCGAGAACTTGCGGGCTCCCCAACTCCGCGTCAGTCAGGAACGGGAGCCCATTCATCGTCGTATGGTTTCCCTCATCCCTGATGATGCGGATTTCGGTCAGCATGTCGCGGAGCTCGGCATCTTGCATGTCGAGCACGACAACCGTTTGCCCGGTGGTTGGGATATCGTCGCAAAATTCTTCCCGGGAATTTTGCGGCTGGTATCCGGTGAAGAACATGAGATCCGGCCCAATCCGCAAAACGCATCGATTGTCCCGCATGCCGACCCCGCCATGGGCATGCGCGGCGGAGGCGGACAGAACCATGGCCAGGAGCCACGCGGCGATTCCTCGGATCATCATTGTCCTTGAGCTCCCACACAATATTTCCCCCGCCGGAGCGTCAGCGCCAGCGGGGGAAATTGCTAATCTTGTTTACCTTTCACAACCTACCCGAGACACATCTCAGACAGGCATGAAGGTCGGGATCACTGATCCGCCGACTTCCATCGGATAGCGCGCTCCGCTCGGCGAGAATAAAAACAGAACGCCGGCGAACGAGCTATCGACGTCATAGGCTAGACCCGAAAGCCGTTCCGTATCCCACCGCGCGTCCTGAATGGTGACCGCGATGTCCCGCGTCTCACCGGGCGCGATGGGGGAATTATCGCTCAGCGACAAGCCCCTGTCCGCCAGCAAGTAATCAGGATATTCCACCTTCGCGGAGAAGACGTCCGGATTCAAGAAGCGCAGGCCTGCGGTATTAAATTCACCGATCCGCAGCGGCTCCTTGCCGTTGTTGGTGATCTTGAAATTGGCCACCAGCTCACGGCCAGGCACCTTATAGGTTCCGTTCACATATTTGATTGTGATCGGCCCCGAGTTCACTCCATTTTCGAGAGCCTCGATGTTCCTGAAGTCACCCGCCTGCAACGGGATGGTGTTTGGATAATTGCTGACCGTGATCGCATAGAAGATGATGACCACGAGCAGAACCGCGAGAAGGGTGAGCGCGCCGACTATCCTCTCCTGAGGCGTAATCAGCTCTTCCGCCTTTCCGGAAGCCACCCACGCAAACCGGCCGATGAAGCCGCGCTTGCCGAACCAATACAGGATCCAAGCGCCACCGGCGATGATCCAGACGAGATGCCACAGATAGATCTTGGCTTGCCCATAGTCCTCGATATCGACCGTGGTCCCATTCAGCAATTTCACCTCATCCTTGTAGTCGGAGAAATTGCCCTTGATGTCGATATATTGACCTGGGCCGGGAATCGGGCCGCCGGTCTTGACGCTCAATTGAACGTGCGTGTGCCAGTGGCCGGGGCGGCGCGCCTTGAGAAGCTGCCTGAACGCGTAGGTCTTGCCTATTTCAAGCCTCATCGAACGCGGGGTGAACGTGCCGCCGACCCATACACCCAACCTGGCCGCCATCGCTCCGGGCTGCCCGGTGTTGAGGAAGCATTGGTTCGGTATCTCTATGGCCGCCGGCCAAGCATTCATGATATAGAGCTTGCCCGTGATCTCATACTCTTCGTTGACGGTGACGTTGGTCTTCGACCATTTCACGTCATACCAGTTGAGCGTGCGCATCCGGAGAAACGCCGCCTGCGATTTCTCGCCGTGGGCGTCGGCCGGGCCGATGGCCGCCATCGTGACGGCGAGCCCGGCGGCCAAACCCAGGGCCCAGAGTCTCCCCGCTTGCCGCTTGGCTTGGCGCGCCAGTGATCTAAACATTGTTGTTGTCATAGGTTACTCTCCCACACGGCAACGCCGTGCCTCTTGCATTGCTAAAATGCGCCCTTTAGAGTCCTTTCGGGACCTTGCGGCGGCGAGTTAGATGGACTTCATGTATTTAGTGGTGGAGAACATCTTACCGACATACCACCAGACGAAATACACGATAATCGAGACGAACCCGGAGAAGAACGCCGCGACGCCCACGACATCCTTACCGAAGGTACGCATCGTGCCGCGTTCGATAATTCTTATGTATTCGGGCATCGAGGTACGAACG
>DATBYR010000042.1:0-5646 GCA_036513565.1 Methylocella sp.
ATTGAGCCCAACCAAATCGAGCACATCCTTGAGCCTAGCGCCCTTCCAGCGCGCGCAGCCGATCGCGCCGTGGCCCCATTGGACGCCAGCGACGTGGGGCTGAAACAATCCGCGGCGATTTCCCGCGCATTGGCAGACGGCAGCGACTTCGAACGCGGCCAACCTCTTCAAGTCGTCGAGTCCGATACGCAAATCGCCGTTGGCGCCCTCTCCGCCCAAACTCAGTTTCCACGTACCAGCGTCGATTTGCGGAATGTCCGCGAGATGATAGCGGACGAAAAATTCGTCGTTGGGGGTGATGGCGGTGCGCAAATAAGCGAGCGGCGCCTCGTAATTGGGCGGCCGGCTTGTCAGCCGGATCAGCGGCTTTTTGCCGGGCAGAGTGTCGAGAACGGCTTCCGCCCGCGTTCCCGCCGGCAGCAACGGCGAGAGCCAGAAGAGACCGCTGTTTGTTGACCCGGCGCCGGCCGCCAGGCAGTCAAGGCGCCGCCGCCCCCGAATGCCAGCGCCCCGCCCGCCGCTTCCAGCAGACCACGCCGTGCGATCATGAACTTCTCCCTTGAGGCGGCTGCCAGCCAGCGTCTTTGGTAGGTAAGCCATGGAAGAGGCAAGTCTTCAAACCTCGCTTAAGTGAGCAATGGCTCTTCTATTTTAATCGGCATTTCTCATCGTTTGTAGGTGTTTTCCTGCCAACTTTGTGGCGCGTCCGATGAACCGCAACGGCCTCATCGCCCTCGCGGATGCGCGGAGCGGTAGGCTTCGAGAAGCCTCGCGCTATCCACGGCGGTGTAGATCTGGGTCGTCGAGAGCGAGGCATGGCCCAAAAGCTCCTGGATCGCGCGCAGATCGCCCCCGCGCTCCAAAAGATGGGTGGCGAAGGAATGGCGCAGCGCGTGCGGCGTCGCGCCATCGGGAAGCCCGAGCGCGCCGCGCAAGCGCGCGACCGCGAGCTGAATGATGCGTGGGCCAAGCGGCCCGCCCTTGGCGCCGATGAATAAGGGTTGTTCCGGCGCGAGCGCATAAGGGCAAAGCGCAATGTAAGCTTCGATGGCTTTGCCAACCGGTGCGATGATCGGCACGCCGCGGATCTTCTGGCCCTTGCCGGTGACCGTCAGAACGTCGCGCGCGCCGACCGGCGCCTCTGAGCGCTTGATTGCCAAGGCTTCCGAAATGCGCAGGCCCGCGCCATAGAGCAGGCTCAAAACGGCGGCATCGCGGGCGATGATCCAGTTCGGCCGGTTTTCTCCGGCCCGTGCGTCCACGCCAACCACCTGGCGTGCCGAATCGATGCTCAATGGCTTTGGCAGGCCGCGCTTGATCCTTGGCGGGCGCAGCGCCGCGAAGGCCAGGGCCTTGCCCTTGCCATTGCGTTCGAGATAGCGCGCGAAGGAGCGCAGGCCCGCGAGCTGGCGCAGAAGCGACCGGCTGCCCGCGCCAAGGCCCCGCCGTGCCGCCAAAAAGGCGCGCAGATCCGCCGGCGCCAGGCCCTGCAGCGTCTTGCACTATATCAAACATAAGCATCTGGCGCATGCTCGTTTGCGCATATTGCAAGCGAGTTTGGCTCTAGCATCGATATCCTTGGAACGGCAAAGATGTAGAAGAAGAGCCGCCTCTAGAGGCCGCGGCGACCGAAAGGTTATGGTAATACGACGGGCGGATGCCCGGCGCCGATGAGCTGTGTCATTCCGTCGAACGTAATCGAACCTTGGTTGCCAGAAAATGAAATCGACAGAACTGGCAGACCCCCAAGGCTATGGTTAAGGGTCAAGCTAGTCCCTCCTGACACAACCTTAAGTTCTTCTAAGGTAAGGTCTCTGATTGGAGGGTTCAGTTTTTCATAGTTATCCATTAGTCTTCTCCTTTGCCTTCGCATTTTCCTGTTTTGGGAACACGACGAGTGCAAGCGCCCATTAAGCGTTCTGGCTGGCCCGATAGACAACCGCCGGGGGCAAAAAAGCGCCCGCCGCGGAGGACTGGCAGGCGCTTCCGGCACGGAGCCCAGCCGCGCAATTAATAGGGGAGCACTAATCGTAATAATTACATCACTTGAAACAGTTATCAACAATTAATTTTTGCAACGCCCGATGTCAAAATACATGCAGCGCCACCCATTTGGTTACGCTGGCAAAGCTCAAACCCCCGCTCCCAAATGCTTTTTCGTTCTGTCAATAAGCCCGCGTTGGCATTGCTGGCGAAGCGAATGGATGAGGCGCCAAGCGACGGCCTTGGCGAGTGTCGCCGGTATCGAGGCCTTTGGCGGCCATGACCCTTAAGGCAAGCTGACGGGTATTCAGCGGGCCGCTGGCGAGCGCTTCCTTGCAAAGGTTGATTGCCTCGCCGCGCTTGAAGCAGCGATGAATATCGACGTAGGGCGGGATTTCTTCGACGTCGCCAGAGCCTTCAAAGATCGTGATCGCCGCCGCTGTTATGTGTGCAAGATCGGCCCGCGCTTGCGCGAGCCTCTTTTCACAGTTTGCAATCGAGGCTATGATTTCCGCTCGCTTGGAGCGAAGCGTGGTGACCGTGCGTATTTCTGCCATGCGGAGAGATAGGCACCGGACGGCCAAACTTCTTGTGGCAGTTGCGCCATAATACCGGACAATGGCCCCGCTGCTCGGAAGTTCAGCAAGGGCCAACGTGGCGGGTGATTGTCAAATTCCGTTGCAATTCGCAGCAGTATATTGAACACTATTGTTCATCGAATAACGTCAGTAATTAAAATATTTACAAGTATATTTTTGACGGATTGTAACATATTGTTACCGACTGTTACAAAATTCTAGGTTGAATCGCGCCGCCGCTTTGCCTTAAGTTGGAGAGGTTGTGAGGGTTGCTCTTCGGATCATCCCGGTGCAACGTTGCAACAAGGGAGAAAAGAAATGATGAGAACCTTGACCGATTCAGAGTTGGACGCTGTAGCTGGAGGAGGCGCAGTCGCCTTCGCAGCGGCAGACGTTACTCTTGGTCCATTATCCCCGACGATTCCATCCATCGTTCTTGATGTCGGGGCCCTTACTCTTGGGCTTAACGCTCTGACCGCTGCCGTAGCAGGCCTTGCAGTCGGAGGCCCAGCAACCGTGCTCGCCACCTCTGTCACGGGTGCCACGGCGCTTACGACGATCTAGTGCGACAATTGGAACTAAGGTGATCACCTAGCTGTGACGAGAGAGGCGTTTCACCAAGTCCAGAGCGGATGGATCGATAAGGACCCCCGGGGCATTTGAACACCCGAGGCATGAGACCATCAGAAACTTCAACGGTTGCGGAGCGGGCGGCGGCGATCACAGCCAGCCCCCGCTCCGCAGAGACAAGCACCCGCCTACCCGTGTCGATCGTGAGCATCGCCGTCAGCATCGCCCTTGCGATTGTTGGCCATTCGGCGGACGTAGGCAGGCATGGCCGGTTCGAGGGCAAACATTTTAATCCCGGCCAAACTTCCAGGGTAGTTTACGTGTCCACGCTTTTTCGCCAGGAAGCTGTCGAGGCGAAACGCGACGCGTGTTTCGGCCGCGTGCAAATCACACAGTCCTTGCCGACAAATCTCGTGGTTGTTGCGGGGGTGCTCCTGCTAGCCGTCACCATCACCTTTGCCATACTCGGCCATTATACGCGCCGCGTGAACGCAACCGGACTTCTCCTGCCGCGCAACGGCGTACTCAACCTCTCGAGCACCGTGGCGGGCATCGTTGCAGCAAGCGCGGCCGTAGAGGGGCAAAAGGTCGAAAAGGGTCAGCTCCTCTTTGTCATAGATCGTGAAGCCAATTCCGTCACCGGGCCGACAGTCCGGCGGGCGATTGAGAGCCTCAAGCAGCAAAAGGCCTTGCTGCAGCAGCAGCGCGATCTGCGTAAAGTCATGGCGCGCGCGGAGCAGGAAGCCCTTCAGGCGCAGATCCTCAATGAGGAGGCGCAGCATGCGGAGCTTGCGCAACAGATCGCGGTCAACGAAGAAAACGTGCGGCGCCTGAAGGCTAAAAGCGATCAACTCGCCGAGGCCAACAGAAACCACATCATCTCGGACATTGCCTTCCAATCCCAAAACACGGTCTATCTCGAAATCCTTGGCCGACAGGGAGTGGCGAGGCAAAATTACCTGCAGACGGAGGGCAGACTTGGTCAGGCGAAGGCCACCCTCGCCGCCCTCGACCACAAAACAGAGCAGTCCGTCAACGAGATTGAGCAAAATATCCTCAATGTCGAACAACACATCGCAGAAAACGAAGCTAAACAATCGATTTACGTTTTGGCGCCAGCCGATGGCATTGTAACTGCGCTGCGCGTCCATGTAGGGCAAGGGGTCGATCCGAATACAATCCTTGTCACCCTCCTCCCGAGCTCCGGAACGATGGAGGCCAATCTCTTCGTCGATAGTTCAGCGATCGGCTACCTGCGGGTCGGTGCGCCTGTGCTATTGCGCTATGCGGCTTTCCCGTTTCAAAAATTTGGCCTCTACAAGGGCACAGTCACGGAATTAACCCTGGCTCCGATCAGCGACGATACGAGCCCGCCCCGCGGACCTTCGAGCCAGGCCGCGGGAACGAGTAGCGCAAGCGAAAAAGGTTCGCTCTACCGGCTCGTTGTCACGCCGCAACTGCCTTACGTTCTCGCCGAAGGCAAACAGAAAAAGCTCGAAGCCGGCATGCAAGTCCAGGCGAGCATCGCCGTCGACCGGCGGCATCTTTATGAATGGGCGCTCGAACCTTTGTATCAAGTTCAACGGAGCGTTCGCATCATAACTGGGGCAGATACGCGATGAGCCTTCTGGATTTCGGCTGGCGCCGCCGCCTTCCGGTCATCCTTCAGTCCGAAGGCGCCGAATGCGGCATGGCCTGCCTAGCCATGATCCTGAACTTTCATGGCCACCGCATTGATCTGGATACGCTCCGGCGCCGCTATGCCGTCTCCCTCAAGGGCACCACGCTCCACGACCTCACGGAGATTGCCGGATCGCTCGGTCTTGCCACGCGCGCCTTGCGGCTTGAGCTGACGGATCTCGCAAAGCTCCGCACGCCGTGCATTCTTCATTGGTCGTTCAATCATTTCGTTGTCCTCGCGCGCGTTCATGGCAACTCGATCACGATACACGACCCGGCAAGGGGACACCGCCGCATATCACTCGAAGCAACCTCACGAGAATTCACCGGCGTCGCGCTTGAGGCAATGCCGACCACGACTTTCACCCGAAAGAAGGAACGCGGCCTCGGGTTTGGGCCCCTATTGGGGAGCCTTCGCGGCCTGGGCGGCACAGCCGCGACGGTCATCCTGCTTTCTTTCTGTCTCGAAATCGTGGCTCTTCTGATGCCGATCGGGTCGCAGGTGATCGTCGATGAAGTTGTGGTCGCATCCGACTATGACCTCCTTCTCGTGGTGGCCGCCGGCATTGCTCTACTCCTGCTGTTCCAGCTTGTTCTGGAGGTCGCCCGCGGCTGGACTCTCGCAGTGGTCGGCACGAAGGTCAACTTACATTGGAACAGCAGCCTATTCGATTACATGATGCGGCTGCCGCTTGAATATTTTGTCAAACGGCATGTCGGCGACATCATCTCACGTTTCGGATCTCTCGCGACGATTCAGAAGACGCTGACTACGGATCTTATCCGGACCATATTTGATGGGGTTATGGGAATAGGCATGGTTATCATGCTATTT
>DATBYR010000043.1:0-3002 GCA_036513565.1 Methylocella sp.
GAAACCTATTTGCGCTGGGTGTTCGGTTTCATCGGCGTCAACAACCTCGAACTCATTTCCGCCGAGGGGGTCCAGGTCGGACCGGAACATCGCGAGAAGGCGCTCGCAGGCGCCTTGCAGGCGGCGACCAATCTTCACGCCGCATAACAGGAAATCAGACACGGCCCGCCGTCGCCCAAACGCGGCAGCGGGCTGATGTCGCTAATATGAGGTGATGGAAACCCTTAAAGCCAAACGCCCTGCACGCCCGTGAAGACGGCGATCATCAAGGCCGCCAGGCAAATTCCGCCAAACAACAGGATGGGATCAAGCGAGCTATCGGATTTCTCCGATGCAGGCGTATACGTCGATACCGGTATGAAGAAAGGAATGGCCCGCGGCATTTCAAGCTCTCCAATGCGTCAATGGTCAAAATCGCGCCCACCGAGATGTCGAGCCTGAAGCAGCAAAGGTTCAATTCACGAGCCAAGTTCCGTAAAATACCTCTGCTGCACGCGGTGGAACCGAGCAGCACGATTGCGATGCGATCTATCGTCAATCGTCCTGATTGGATTCATGCTTTCCCTAAAGTTCCCTCTACCCGCGAAAGATCGGCGCGCCCGCGGGGGAACCCGTCGCACCGCCATCGACGAAGATTTCGGCGCTCTGCACGTGCGCGGCATCGTCGGAGGCGAGGAACAACACCGTCTTTGCGATGTGATCCGCCTCTGCGATCCTTCCCAGCGGAGTCGTGCGCGCGATGCGTTTTTCGAGTGCGTCGAACGCGTCCGGCGTCGGCGCCGCGCCGTTCCAGATCGGCGTCCGCGCCGCACCCGGCGCGACCACATTGACCCTGATACCCCGCGGCGAGAGTTCCGAGGCCATCACCCGCGCCATTGCCCGCACGCCAGCCTTGCTCGCCGCATAGGCCGCATAGCCGGGATTGCCGAGCACCGAGATCACCGAGCCGTTGAGAATGATCGATGCATTGTCATTCAGATACGGGGCAGCCGCCTGCACGGTAAAGAACACCGCAGTGATGTTGGTCCGGATCACCGTCTCGAACGCATCGAGCGTGGTGCCGCCGATCGGCGTGCTGCCGGGGATGCCGGCATTCGCAAAGACAATGTCGAGCTTGCCGAATTTTTCGACCGCCTGTTTTATCGCCTTTTCGGTGGCCGCGATATCAGTGGCATCGGCGACAAGTGCCAGCCCGTTGGGTCCTAGCTCCTTCGCGGCGGCTTCCAGCGTCACCTGATTTCGCCCCGTAATCGCGACCCGCGCGCCTTCCGCTACGAACAGCCGCGCGGTCGCAAGCCCGATCCCGCTATTGCCGCCGGTAATGAGCGCCGTCTTGTTCTTCAGTCGCATGGGTGGTCTCCAGTGGTTGCATTATTAAACTAATTTGCCATCTAGAGGATCTGGTTTCATAATACAACTACACAACGCTGTGATCGGGATCGTGGTTCGATGTAAGAGGACGCCATGGTGAAACGGACCAGTCTGGAGAATGACGATTGCCCGGTCGCGCGATCGCTGGACGTGCTCGGCGACTGGTGGTCGCTCTTGATCATCCGAGACGCGCTTTTGGGGCTTCGCCGCTTCAGCGAGTTCCAGAAGAACATCGGGCTCGCCAAGAACATCCTCACCGTGCGGCTACGGGCCCTCGTCGAGCACGGCATCCTGAAGACGGTGGCGGCCTCCGACGGCAGCTGCTACCAGGAATATGTGTTGACGAAAAAAGGTCGCGGAGTGTTTCCGGTGCTGGTCGCGCTCCGGCAATGGAGCGAGGAATTTTCCGGCGAGGGCGGCGGCTTCCCTACTCTTCTGGTCGATCGCAACAATGGCCGCCCGGTTCGAAAGCTCGAATTGCGCGCCAGCGACGGAAGGCTGCTCGGCGAGGGCGACACGGAGCTGCGGCCAAACGCCGGCGCGAAACGGCGGCGGCGCGCGTAGGGACCCTCACGACAGCTTCCCCTTGCCGCGCAGCCGGACGCGTTCCTCGGCTTCCATTTGGGCCATCTCAAGCAGAAGGATCAGCATGCCGAGCTTGTGGCGCCGTGCCAGTAGAGCCAGCTCGGTAACGGTTTCGGTAATGAAGGAAGCGGCCTCGTCCGGCCCGCCATCCCCCGGTGGATCTTCAACTCGCGAGCCGCCATCCCTGCCCCGGGATCCGCGGGTTCGCCCCCGCCCTGCCTTGGCCAAAAAATTACTTCCAATATCGCGTCTATAAAAAAATACGCTCCCCGCAAGAGTGCAACTATGGGACGAATTTTACAACTTTTTTGACCCGGCCGGGCGGTTCGAAAGCCGCTTTTCAACATCTGTCGATTTGACAGGGGGCCCCGCACCACCCATGTTCGGGGCGAAACGGCCGACGCGAGTCTCGCGGAACCGGCCTTTATTTTTCCCGTAAGCCATTGGAATGACATGAATATCGTCATTGTGGAGTCGCCTGCAAAGGCCAAGACGATCAATAAGTATTTGGGAGCCTCCTATGAGGTTCTGGCCTCGTTCGGCCATGTCCGGGACCTTCCGGCCAAGAACGGATCGGTCGATCCGGAGGCGAATTTCCAGATGATCTGGGAGGTCGATCCCAAGGCCGCCAGCCGGCTCAACGATATCGCCCGCGCCATCAAGGGCGCCGACCGCCTGATCCTCGCAACCGACCCCGATCGCGAAGGCGAGGCGATCTCCTGGCATGTGCTGGAGGTGCTGAAAGAAAAGCGCGCGCTGAAAGATCAGAAGATCGAGCGGGTGGTGTTCAATGCCATCACCAAGCAGGCGGTCACCGACGCCATGAAGCATCCGCGCCAGATCGATGGCGCGCTGGTCGATGCCTATATGGCACGCCGCGCGCTGGATTATCTGGTCGGCTTTACCCTCTCGCCGGTGCTGTGGCGCAAATTGCCGGGCGCGCGTTCGGCGGGCCGCGTGCAGTCGGTGGCGCTGCGGCTGGTCTGCGACCGCGAGCTCGAAATCGAGAAATTCGTCCCGCGCGAATACTGGTCGCTGGTCGCGAC
>DATBYR010000044.1:0-7646 GCA_036513565.1 Methylocella sp.
TCGACGAGATAGCGCTCCTCGCGCGGGTCCATTCGCTCTCAAGGCTGCGGCTCATTCTCGACGAATTGCGGAGCCGCGCCCTGCGGTTTGCGAAGCTTGGGATCGGCGATCCGTTCACCGGCGCGATGGCGGGCAACGGCACCGGCGGGCGCATCATGCTCGTCGAGGATTCTCCTGCGTCGGCGGAGCTCATCGAGAACGCCTTGCGGAAACACCATTTTATCGAACTCGAACGGGATCGCGGCATGGCGCTCGACTCGAGTGCCGCCTGCAATTACGATCTCTTCATCGTCAGTCTCAATCTCGCGGACTACGACGGGCTCCGGTTTTGCACGCGGCTCAGATCCCAGGAGGGCACCCGCCAAATCCCGGTGCTGGCTATCGCCAACCCCGAGGATCGCCGGCGGATCCTGCGCGGCCTCGATCTTGGCGTGAACGACTATGTCCTGCGCCCGGTCGATCGCAACGAACTTGCCGCTCGCGTGCGCACCCAAATCCGGCGGAAGCGATATGCCGACTGTCTGCGCGACAATGTCGAAACCACGATCGAAATGGCGGCGGTTGACCCTTTGACCGGATTGAAAAATCGCCGTTGCCTCGATACCCATCTTGGCGCGCTTCTCGATCGGCCGCGCGGAGGCCCACTGAGCGCGATGATTCTCGATCTCGACGGTTTCAAAGCGATCAACGACCGGCATGGGCACGACGCCGGAGATCGCGTTTTGAAATGCTTCGCCGCTCGCGCGAAAGAGATCATCCGCGAAACCGATCTTTTGTTCCGGCTTGGCGGCGACGAATTCGTCATTGTCATGCCCGGCACCGGTCTGCGTGGGGGACTTGAGATCGCGGAAAGAATCCGCGTGGCGATTGCGCGCGATGGCATTGCCGTGGCGGCGGGCGGCCATCCCATTGCCGTCACGGTTTCGGCCGGACTTGCCGAAAGCGCCGGGGACTCCTCCGCCGCGCTCTTGCGCCGCGCCGACAAGGCGCTCTACCGGTCGAAACAGGACGACCGCAATCGCGTTTCGGTCGATCATGCGCGGGATTGATCGCGGAATGGCCCGCTGGCCGATGGACCGATCGGAAATTGCGGAAATGGACCCGCGAAGCGGGACCTCGACGCTCCGGCGCGCGGGAGTCGTCATTACCGAAAATTGACAATCGCGCGCGGCGGCGAGGTCGTTACCACCGTGATCGGGGGGCTCCTCTCATCCGCAAGTGTGAATTAGCCGCAGCCGGCGGCTAAGATCCATCCATAGGTCGCGCATTTCCTGGGCCGCGGCGCCTTTTGGATTGATCTCGGTCACGCTCTTGCCGGTGCGCGTGGCTTCGAGAAAGTTGGCCCGCGCGACGATGTGGGGACGCAAAAGAGACCCAACGGCTTCGAGCGCGGCGATGCCCTTTCGCACATGTGAGGCTTCGCGGACAGGCGGACATTGGTTAAGGAGAAAAACGAATTCCTTGTGCATGAGCTTCAGTTTGCGGCCGGTCACCTCGCTCGCCCAAATGTCGAAGGTAGCCGGCCTCGCCGGAACGATGCAAAGGTCAGCGGCCTTTATCGCGGCGAGCGATCGTGGCGATTCCAAGAGCGGGGTATCGACAATGACAAGGCTCACATTGCGGCTTGAAAGATAGATTAACGCCGCTGGAAGCCTCGCCGCCGAAATCGCCTCGACCTGCAAGTGGGGATCGTTTCGTTTGGATCCCCATCGGACGACGGATTTCTTTGGATCCATGTCGAGAACAAGAACGCGTTCTCCTGCCTCTTGCGCCGCCACCGCAAGACAAGCGGCAAGCGTGCTTTTGCCACAACCGCCTTTTTGCGAAACAAATGCAATGGTGTGCATCGACAAAACTTTGCTCTTATGAAAATTGTTAAAGAATATAATTCATCGCTAGCCCTGGTGGGAAGGCGGTTCACCAACCGTTCGGGAGGGTCGTATCGAGAACTCAGCGGCGCAGCGGCGGGCGGTCAGGTCGAGCAGCCTCTAGAATAGCCGCGATTAACGCGGCCATCCCAGGGATTAGGTTACAGCTCCGGGCCGTCACAGTCTTAATATTCCGCGCGGTCCGCTCACGCTCGATCGTGAAATAAGACGAGAACTCAAAACGATTATTCATAGTTTTTGCCTCTCAGTATAACCCACCGAGCTATGCCACTCGGCTGACATGGATAAAAGTTTACTTTTTCCGAATTTGTTAAATAAGGAACTGCTAATTGAAGTAGTTGTACATGTCCGGAACTGGCGCATGATCCATGTGAGCGCGAAATTGGATTAAAACTTGGCCAGTTCATCATTAGCGTTTTTAACCTTAACTACTCCTGGCCTCCGCCCTTTTGCCCGGCTTGCGTTCGAAGCGCGAGTGGCCCAGATTTGCCAGCCAGATGACCGACCTCTTCGCCGCCACCAATCTCGAAAAGGACGCGCCGCATCCGCTTGCCGATCGGCTGCGCCCGCAAAGCCTCGCCGATGTCGCCGGTCAAGATCATCTTCTTGGACCCCAAGGCGCGCTGCGACGGCTCATTGACTCGGGCACGCTGGGCAGCCTGATTTTCTGGGGGCCGCCGGGGACCGGCAAGACGACCGTCGCGCGCCTTCTCGCCCACGAGACGAAGCTCGCCTTCGCTCAGATTTCGGCGATTTTTTCCGGCGTCGCCGAGCTCAAAAAGGTTTTCGAGGACGCGCGGGGCCGCCGCAGGGCAGGGCAGGGAACCCTGCTTTTCGTCGACGAGGTGCACCGTTTCAACCGGGCGCAGCAGGATAGTTTTTTGCCGGTGATGGAAGATGGCACCATCACCTTGATCGGCGCCACAACCGAAAATCCAAGCTTCGAACTCAACGCCTCCCTGTTGTCGCGCGCCAGGGTGATGATTTTCCGCACTCTTGACGCGGCGGCGATCGAAAAGCTTCTCTCCCGCGCGGAAACCTGCGAGGGGCGGCCTCTGCCGCTCGATCCCGATGCCCGCTTAAGCCTGGCACGGATGGCCGACGGCGATGGCCGCGCCGCCTTGAGCCTCGCCGAAGAGGCGTGGCGCGCCGCCAAGCCGGAGGAAATATTCGATACGGCCATGCTGGTTTCGATCGTCCAGCGGCGCGCGCCAATCTACGATAAAGCGCAGGAGGGCCATTACAATCTGATCAGCGCGCTGCATAAATCCGTACGCGGATCGGATCCGGATGCGGCTCTTTACTATCTCGCGCGAATGCTCGATGCGGGCGAAGACCCTCTGTTCATCGCTAGGCGGGTGGTGCGCATGGCGGCCGAGGATATCGGCCTTGCCGACCCCCAGGCGCTGGCCGTCGCCATTGCCGCCAAGGACGCTTATGATTTTCTAGGCTCTCCCGAAGGCGAGCTTGCGATCGCCAATGCGGTGATCTATGCCGCGACCGCGCCGAAGTCGAATGCGGCCTATGCGGCCTTCAAGGCCGCGGCGCGGCTTGCCAAGGACCACGGGTCGTTAATGCCGCCCAAAATCATTCTCAACGCGCCTACGAAGCTCATGAGAGATGAAGGCTATGGCGCCAATTATGCCTACGATCACGACGCGCCGGAAGGATTTTCGGGCCAAAATTACTGGCCTGGGTCGCTCGGGCGGCAGACGCTCTATAGGCCGGTTGACCGCGGCTTCGAGCGAGATCTGCGCGCGCGGCTCGACCATTGGGCCAAGCTCCGGAAACAAAGGAGCGATCCGGATTGACATGGCGTGCTTCCTATCCGCCGGTTTGGCGAAAATTCGTCCAGCTTCTCGTTTCCTCATTTAAAAATAGCGAGTTATCCGGATGCGGATATCTGGCAACCGCCGGCAATACCAGCTAGCGGCCGCGCGGAGCCTCACGGCATGATTGATCGCAACGACCTGCGATGGTATCGCGACGCGATTATCTATCAGCTGCATGTGAAATCCTTCTTCGATGCCAACAATGACGGCATCGGCGATTTCACCGGCCTGACCGAGAAGCTCGATTACGTCAGGGATCTTGGCGCGACCGCGATCTGGGTGATGCCGTTTTATCCTTCGCCGCTGCGCGACGACGGTTATGACATTTCCTCCTATCGCGGAATAAACCCCGCCTTTGGAAGCCTGCGGGATTTCAGACGGTTCGTGCGGGAGGCGCATGAACGGGGCCTGCGGGTCATCACCGAACTCGTGATCAATCATACCTCGGATCAGCATCCCTGGTTTCAGCGTGCCCGCGCGGCCAAGCCCGGCTCGGCGGTGCGCAATTTCTATGTTTGGGCGAACACGGATCGCGCCTACAAGGACGCCCCGATCATTTTTCTCGACACGGAAAAGTCGAACTGGACCTGGGACGATCAAGCAAAAGCTTTCTATTGGCATCGCTTCTACGCGCATCAGCCAGACTTGAATTTCGACAATACCCGGGTCCTCGAAGCGGTGCTCGATGTGATGGCGTATTGGCTCGACATGGGCGTCGACGGTTTGCGCCTCGACGCCGTTCCCTTTCTTGTCGAGCGGGAAGGCACCAGTTGCGAAAACCTCCCGGAGACCCATGCGGTCCTCAAAAAGATCAGAGCCGCTGTCGATGCCCGCTATCCGGACCGGATGCTTCTCGCCGAGGCGAATCTTTGGCCCGAAGAGACCGCGCAATATTTCGGCCAGGGCGATGAATGCCATATGGCTTTTCATTTCCCCCTCATGCCGCGCATCTACATGGCACTGGCCCAGGAGGACCGGCATCCGATCACCGATATCATGCGGCAGACGCCGGAAATCCCGGACGGCGCGCAATGGGCGATCTTTCTCCGCAACCACGACGAGATGACGCTTGCCATGGTAACCGGCAAGGAGCGCGACTATCTGTGGTCCTTCTATGCCGCCGACCCGCGGGCGCGGATCAATCTCGGCATTCGCCGCCGTCTCGCCCCGCTGCTCGAAAACGACCGGCGCAAGATTGAGCTTCTGAATTCGCTCCTATTGTCCATGCCTGGCACGCCGGTCCTTTACTATGGCGACGAGATCGGCATGGGCGACAATATCTATCTCGGCGACCGGGATGGCGTGCGCACGCCGATGCAATGGTCACTCGATCGCAATGGCGGCTTCAGCCGTGCCGACCCGGCCAAGCTCTTCCTGCCCGCGATCCAGGATCCAGTTTACGGTTTCAGTGCCGTTAACGTCGAAGCGCAGCTCGCGAGCCCGTCGAGCCTCTTGACCTGGATGCGCCGGATGATCGCGGTGCGGCGTTCGTATGTGTCCTTCGGGCGGGGCACGCTGCGGTTTCTTTATCCGTCGAACCGCAAGGTCCTCGCCTATCTGCGCGAAAGTCCGGATGAGCGTATTCTCTGCGTCGCCAATGTGTCGCGGGCGGCGCAAGCGGTCGAACTCGATCTCGCCGAATTCAAGGATGCCGTGCCCATCGAGCTTACCGCCGGCAGTCAGTTTCCGGCGATCGAGTCGCGGTCGTATCTTTTGACCTTGCCGGCCTACGGTTTTTTCTGGTTCAGGCTCGAGGCGGCGGACGCAAGCAAGGAACGCCACGATCAGCAGCCCGCGCCAGGACTATTCACGCTGGTTGCCACCGGCAAGCTCGAAACGATTCTCGCCGGGCGTGAACTCATCGCATTCGAGCGCACGGTCGCACCCCGCTTCCTGACCTCGCGGCGCTGGTTTGGTCCAGACGAGACGCCAATCGCCGGCGTCTCGGTGAAGGATTTTGCGGTACTCCGCGATGGTGGCCAGAGCCGCTTTGTTCTCCCGATCCTCGATGTCAAACTGCCCAGCGGTCGGGTCGAGACCTATTTCATGCCCCTTGCGGCCGAACCGGAGCGGGAGACTGGGCCGTCCGTCGCCGATGCCGCCGCGCGGTTGCGCCGCGGCGGCCTGACCGGTATGCTCTATGAGGCGGATGCGTGCGAAGGCTTCGTACCAGCGATGCTGGCGGCGCTCCGGCGCGGCGAGAGGCTGGACACCGGCCAGGGCGGCAGAATTTCTTTCTCGCCGGCGCACGCCCTCGGCGCCGAACCCATACTCGCGGCAGCCGATGTCCATCGTATTGGCGCCGGACAGCGCAACTCCTCGCTCGTCCTCGCCAACCAAATGATGCTGAAAATCCATCATCGGCTGCAAAGCGGCGAAGACGCCGAGGTCGAGATTCTGCGTTTTCTGACTGAAGTGGCACATTTCGCCCACTGCCCTCCCTTACTCGGCGTGATCGAACACGTCGATCGCGCGGAAAACCGCACAGTGCTCGCGATCCTGCAAACTTTCATACGCAACCAGGGCGATGCCTGGACATGGACACTCGAAGCGGTGAAGCGGATCCTCGAGGCGGTGGCCCTGACACAAGGGCAAGACGACCGCGCCGAACATGAGGAATTCGCGACCTATGTGCCGCACATGCGGCGGCTCGGCTCGCGCACGGCCGGGATGCACAAGGCGCTGGCGGCGCCAACCACCGATCCGGCATTCAAGGCCGAGGCGCTGACGTTCGACGATGTCCGCAAGACAGCGGACGCGGCAACGATTCTGGCCAAGCGCGCGTTTGCACGCCTGCGGACGATTGCCGCGAACACGAGTGGCGGCAAGCGCACCGGGGCCGAACGCCTTTTGGCCCGCCGGCAAGAGTGTTTCAGGCTTATCGGCAAGCTTGTCCAGAAGCCGCGTGGCGCGATCAAGATCCGCATTCACGGCGATTATCGTCTTGGCCGCCTCCTGGTCGTGAAGGACGATGTCATGATCGTCGAGTTCGGAGAAGGGCCTTTTACTTCCCCCGACCAAAGGCGCGCGAAAACGTCACCGCTGCGCGATGTCGCGGTCATGCTGCGCTCCTTTGCTCATGCGGTTGCCGCCGCCAAACGGGATCTCGCCCGGCTCGTCCCCGGCGCGACCCTCGCGGCGGCAAGACTTCGCGAGGAACTTGTCGAATTTTCTCAAATCTTCATCCAAGCTTACATGGAAGCGGCACGCGATAGCCCGATCTGGATCGAGGATGAAGGCACGCGAATGCGCCTCCTCGTCCTCTACTTGCTGGCCGAAGCACTCCATGAAATCGAAAACGAGGCGGAAAAACGCGCGGACTGGATCGACACCTCGATCGACAGCGTCAACGCGATCCTCGATCGCATGGCCACTGCATAATGCGTGGCGGTGATTGCGCCGCGGCGCCGCGCATCGAGATTACGAGATTACGAGATTACAAGATTACAAAAGATTAAATTCTACGAGCCGCGGCCGCCGGCGCCGAAATTGAGCGTTGACCGGCCGAAAGGTTCGTGATTATTGGCGCGACCCACGTGCGCGATCGGAATGGAAACTGGATTCGCGCTTTAAACCCTTAGTCTTGGCGTGATCGTGAAGCCGGTTTCCGCTGCGAAAATCATGCGCCAGAGGCCGTGCGTGGCCGGCTTTCCATCGTCGAAGGCTGTTCTCGCGTTGGCCCGTGTCCAGGATATTTTTTGATGGCGAACACACATTCGGCCAAGAAGGCTGTCCGTAAAATTGAGCGCCGCGCCGACGTCAACCGGTCACGCCGCAGCCAAATGCGCACTTATGTCCGCAAGGTCGAGGAGGCGATCGCCGCGGGCGACCCAGGCGCGGCGGCGGCGGCGCTGCGTGCCGCCCAGCCATTGGTCATGCGCGCGGCACAAAAGGGAATCGTGCATGCCAAAGCGGGCGCGCGAAA
>DATBYR010000045.1:0-15739 GCA_036513565.1 Methylocella sp.
CGAACGGCCGGCTGATCGCGCTGCCGCGCGGCGCGACGCCCGTCGATTTCGCTTATGCGATTCACACCGATGTGGGCCATTCCGCGGTCGGCGCCAAGATCAACGGCCACCATGAGCCGCTCTTGTCCGAATTGCAAAACGGCGACGAGGTCGAGATCGCGCGCGCCGAAGGCCAGACGCCGCCGGCCGCGTGGGAAGGCCTTGTCATGACCGGCAAGGCGCGCGCGGCCATAAGGCGCGCGACCCGCGATGCCGTTCGCGCGCAATATGCCGCCCTCGGACGCCAGATCGTCGCCCGCGCTTTCGAGCGGGCCGGCAAGGCTTTTACGGAAGACAAGTTGAAAAGCGCGCTGCCGAGGCTGGCGCGGACAACGATCGAGGATGTGCTTGCCGCCGTCGGCCGCGGCGAGATGTTTTCCGGCGACGCGGTCAGAGCGGTCTATCCGGAATTCATGGAAGACCGCAAGCCGATTGTCCCTCGTGCGCGAGGGGAAGCCGGCTGGTTTGGCATGAAGAAGGCGGCGAGTCTGGTCTTCAAGATCCCCGGTGGCGGCAAGCAAAATCGGAACGCAATCCCCATTCATGGCTCGCACGGCGATTTGCCGGTCCGCTTCGCCCCGAACGGTGGCGCGGTGCCTGGCGATCGTATCGTCGGCATTATGACCCCTGGCGAAGGAATTACCATCTATCCAATTCAATCTCCCGATCTTATCGCCTTCGATGAAGAGCCGGAGCGTTGGCTCGATGTGCGTTGGGACATCGAGGAGAGCCGCCATGAGTTGTTCCCGGCGCGGCTTGTCATCACTGCGATCAACGAGCCCGGCACCTTGGGGACGATCGCGACCGTGATCGGCGATCATGCGGCCAATATCGACAACATCGTCATCAAACCTCTTTCGGCCGATTTCCGGGAGATGACGATTGATGTCGAGGTCAATGATTTGAAGCATTTGAACACGATCATCTCGCATTTGCGGGCGCGGCCGGTGGTCAGCAAGGTCGAGCGGGTGAACGGATAATGGAAGCGTTGCGTTGTCCGCGCCTTGGCGTCAATGTCGATCACGTCGCGACCTTGCGCAACGCGCGTGGGGGCGCCCTGCCCGACCCGGTGCGCGCGGCGCTGCTCGCCATCGAGGCCGGCGCCGATGGCATAACCGCTCATTTGCGCGAGGACCGGCGCCATATTCGCGACGAGGACATGGCGCGGCTCAAACGGGAGATTTCGAAACCCCTGAACTTCGAGATGGCGGCGACCGACGACATGGTTGCGGTCGCCCTCGGTACGCGGCCGCATGCCTGTTGTCTTGTGCCGGAAAAACGCAGCGAGCGCACCACCGAGGGCGGCCTCGATGTCATAGGCGGCCACGATCATCTGAAAATCGTCACCGCCGAACTGCTTAAAGCCGGGGTACGCGTCTCCTTGTTCATCGAGCCATCCTTGGAGGCGGTGCGGGCGTCGCGCTCCATCGGCGCGCCGGTGATCGAATTTCATACCGGCGCCTGGTGCGACGCGCTCGCGCATGGAGAGGCCGAGCGGGCCGGACACGAATTTGCACGGATCAAGGAGGCGGCGGCGCTTGCTAGTAGGCAGGGACTCGAATGTCATGCCGGGCACGGTCTCGATTTCGCCACCGCCAGGATCGTCGCCGGCTTGCCCGAAATCGTCGAACTCAACATCGGTCACTTTCTGATCGGCGAGGCGGTCTTCATTGGTCTTAACGCGGCGATCGCCAAGATGCGGGCGGCGATGGATGAGGGACGGACCAGCGCAAAATGAGCCCTTGTCTCGCCGCCGGTCGAGACAAGGTGGCTCCTGCGTGTTCCTATTTTATCCGCCGCGCAGCGTCAAAGACCACGTCTTGATTCAGGCGGTCGCCGGTTGGCATCAACTATAAATTCTATAACCTGCTCCGCGGATCGCAAAGATCCCTCGATAAATCCCTGGTAATCGGAGTAGGCTTCTCCGCAAACATGTATGTTCTTATTCTTGTCCTCGCCATCCAAAGAAAACGCCTTAAGAAAATCAATCGTTTCCCATGATTTAACGCCTGGGCGCCAGGAATGAGCGGCAGCTCCATACGGGTCTTTGCCCCAGTCGCGCATGCCGCACGCGAGGAGACGATTTTCCGTAAAGTCATAGTGTTCATAGTCTCTGGTATATTGTACGAATCTCTTCCATAGGCGGCGATTTCGCTTATTCACCCACCATTCTTCAGCCTTGTGCTGCTCGTTTAGCCGTTGATTTTTATCATCGATTATATAGTCGGTCCAAAACTGGTTGGCCGGTCTATCGGTATAAACCATCACCATTCCCTTCGTCTTGTCCTTGCTTTTGTCATACTTCAGCTCACGTGTCGGGATGGATGAAGCATACCGATTCAAAGGGCGGTTGTCCTCCCACCAAGGTTGATCCATAATAAAGAAGCATTTCAAAAGGGGAAAACCAAACACAGCATCCAAGTGCGTCTTGAGAATATCCAGATAGGCAGCGCTTGCGGTTTCGTGGGCGTGCGCCAAAAGCACTTGTTCAAGCGGCCGTTTGGGGATTGCTAATATGACTCTTTCTGTTGTTGAATTGTGTGCGGCATTATAAAATTTAAGGCTGATACAACCGTTTGAATTGCTTAAGCCTACTAATTTTGCGCCTGTTATAATTTCAACAGTATCGAGCGATTCTATCTTCTTTTTGAATTGCCAAACGAGGCGGTACATCCCGCCTCGAATACCGCGCAGCTCGCCACCACTTTTTATGGCGCGCAGCCAAAATACTAGCCACTCTGCTGCATTGGGATTCTCTGGAAGCAGGTGATAAAAACTTGCCCAGTCCCGGAGCTTGACTACCGCCATCGGGCTCAGCACGCCGCTTAGCAGATTCCAAAATCCCATGTCCCAAAGCGGCACGTCATCGATTACCGCTTGCCTTCTAATGTTGTCATAGTCGCTCTCGTTTAGTGCATTAATCCAGTCTCGCAAGTGCCCCTTCCAGTAGTACTGGTGAACTGAGCTCGGATTCCTAAAATTATTCCAATAGGGCCAAGCCTTGGCGTTCCAGGCTAGTGGAGCTTTCGGTTCTCCTTTAAACGGCAGAAGTTCGCAAATGCGCCGGAGCGCCAACAAAAGCAGTTCTAATAATGTGTTTTGATCGTGTTCTTCGCCGACCAGCGTAAACTTTGGTTCCTCGGGGTCCTCTCCCGCGTAGGACGGGAAAGCAACTAGGTCGTCCCACTTGGGGTTCTCCGGGTCTCCCTCTCTTATACCCAAATCAGTCAGCAATCCTTTAAGCAAATCTTGATGCTCGGGTTCTATGCGCATCGGCCCGAACTCTGCGCGGAAATAATCGGCCGTTTTGTCCGCGTGGCCCGTGCCGTCCTCGCACCAAGGATCTTTTTTCTTTTCTTTGTCGATACCATGGAAAATCTCGTCACACGTTTCAAATCCTTTCGTCTGATCATAATCTCGTTTCAATGACCACGTTTCAATTCGTCCCCCAAGCTTCTCAGTTGCTTCGTATAAAATAATTTTTTTATCTGGAAATTCAGTGGCAAGTTTGTAACAACAATAGAGTCCGGCTATCCCGCCACCTATTATAGCAATAGCAGATTTGTTGTTTGTCATTTTAGCAATCCAAAATCAGAAGGAGGAAATTTTATTATTCGGTATCGCGCAACAATGGTTTTCCAGCTCCTAGCCCATGGCCGCACGAGCACGTTCTCCTATTTTTGTTCGAGTGATCGAATGCCCCCAATCGCGGCACTGCACATCGTGGCGCAACCGTTATAAACCATTTCTTTGCCGCTTGCATCTGGTTTCGATAGCGCTGGCGGTCGGCTCGAAGGCCCAAGCGTGAGGCAATGATCATAGGTTTCGGCAACGACCTTTGCGATATAAGGCGCATCGAGACCTCGCTCGCGCGCTTTGGCGAGCGTTTTGTCCAGCGCTGCTTCACCGAGACAGAGCGGCTGAAATCCGACGCGCGGGCGGGCCGGGCCGCGTCTTACGCGAAGCGTTTCGCCGCCAAGGAAGCCTGCGCCAAGGCGCTCGGCACCGGGCTTCGCGCGGGCATCGCCTGGCGTGACATTGGCGTGGTCAATCTGCCGTCCGGCAAGCCAACGTTGTGTCTAACGGGCGGCGCGGCGGCGCGGCTTGTGGCCCTCACGCCGCCGGGCCACCGGGTCTTTATCCATGTGACGCTGACCGATGAATATCCCTTGGCCCAGGCGCAAGTGATCATCGAAGCGGTCGCAATGGCGGAGGCTGTCGAAGCAGCGTCACGGCCGGATATGTTTTGAGGGGCGCGCTCAGGCGTGCGCGCTCGCGCTAAGGTGATGAGCAAATTGTCTTGCAGTTGGTGCTTATAGCCGATGGTAGTTCACTTTGTGAAAAGAGTCAAAACCATATCGGGTGGCCTCGAACAAGGGGGCGACAACTTTCTCTTGCTGCGCTTCATCGCGGCCGCAGCGGTCATCTATGGCCATGCACCCGCAATTACCGGCGGTAGTGGACCGCCAGACATTTTTGTTTGGCTAAACTGGGGCGAATATTCTGGATCCATCGCCGTAGACCTGTTCTTCGTTATCAGTGGTTTTTTGATCACCGGGAGCTTCTTGCGGCGGCAACACGTCGCCGATTTTGTATGGGCGCGATTCATCCGCATCATGCCCGCCTATAGCGTATGCCTGCTGCTTTCGGCGTTTCTGCTTGGGCCGTTGTTCACAAGCAATTCGCTCGAGGAATATTTTGCAAACCCTGAGCCGTACGCATACGTGTCGAAGAACCTGCCGCTCAAAACGGACATGGCATGGGATCTGCCTGGCGTGTTTGCCGGTAACCCAAAGAGAACGACGATCAACGGCTCAATTTGGACGTTGCCAGCCGAAGTTCGAATGTATGCCTGGGCAGCATTACTCGGGCTGGTAGGAGTGATCACGACGCGCTGGTTGTTTAACGCTGTTATTGTTGGGTTGTTTATTTTTGGGTTGCTGTATCCAAACGACATTCCGCTCGTGCCCATGAGCGAATACGTCAGATTGGCCGGGCTATTTGCGACCGGGGCGTTCTGCTATATCAATCGTTCGCGGATTCCCATTCACGGCGGACTGCTGCTGGCGACTTGCGGTATTGCCTACCTTTGCCGCTCAACACGGATTTATCCGTATCTCTTTGCCGGTTGCGAGGCACAGTTCGTCTTCTGGTTCACCTACAACATTAGCTGGCGCTGCTTCAACCGTTTTGGCGACTACTCTTATGGAATCTATCTCTGGGGCTTTCCTGCGCAACAGATGGTAGCCGCCATTGCGGAGAATCTGCCCTCCCTTCTCAACGCGCTGTGTGGATTCGTCGTGGCCCTATTCCTTGCCGCCGCATCTTGGCACGCTGTCGAGAAGCCGGCGCTTGGATTGAAAAGTGCACCTAGCGCACTCATGCGCTGGCTGCGAAGAGAACTGGCGTCTCGTTGATCAGCAGGCCGGTTGTTTCTTCGTCCTGGATTTCTCTAGGCCCTTCCCCGCCCGCGCGCCTGAGCAGCCAACCATGCCCGGCATGCCTCGCGCACGGCGGCGGATGTGGTCACGTCAGCCCGATCGGCCCCGGCAGCCAACGTGTCAGGTTCACTCCAAAGCTCTTGATGCCGAATAGATCCCCAAGCGAGCGCTTGACTCGCTTTCCCATCAACGATGCGAAAGGCTCCGGATAGTTGGTTGACTTGACCCTCGGTGGCGCGGTGGTGGCTTCGATCGCATTCGGCGGCGACTGGTCGTTGGCTTGGTTCATTTTATCGTCTCCCTGCCCGGTTAATCAGCAAATGCGGTTTTACCCACTCAACCCGCCGATGAGGGTCGGAATATCGAGCGGCCGGAAGCCGTAATGTTTGAGCCAGCGGATGTCGGCCTCGAAGAAAGCCCGCAAATCCGGCATGCCATATTTCAGCATTGCGATGCGGTCGACCCCGACGCCCCACGCGAACCCTTGAAAGACATCGGGATCGAGGCCGCAGTTTCGCAAGACATTCGGATGCACCATGCCGCAGCCCAAAATCTCGAGCCAATCCTCGCCCTCGCCAAAGCGCATCTCGCCCCCGTTGCGAGAACATTGGATATCGACTTCCATCGACGGCTCGGTGAACGGAAAATAACTCGGCCGGAACCGCATCTTGACGTCCGGAACCTCGAAAAAGGCTTTGCAGGATTCTTCGAGAATCCATTTGAGATGGCCAAGATGCGCGGAGCGGTCGATGACGAGGCCCTCGACCTGATGAAACATCGGTGTATGCGTCTGGTCGGAATCGCAACGGTAGGTGCGCCCCGGGCAAATGACCCGTATCGGCGGCTTTTGCGTCAGCATCGTGCGCACCTGCACCGGGCTCGTGTGCGTGCGTAGCAACTTACGCGCGCCATCCGGACCAGGGTTGAAAAAGAAAGTGTCGTGCATGTCGCGCGCCGGATGGTCCGGCGGAAAATTCAGTTTCGTGAAATTATAATCGTCGGTCTCGATGTCCGGTCCTTCGGCGATGGCAAACCCCATGTCGGCGAAAATGACCGCGAGTTCATCCATCACTTGGCTCACCGGATGGATGCGCCCGGCCTCAATCCCATGGGTGCGCACCGGCAAGGTGACATCGGCGATCTCCGCCTTGAGGCGGGCTTCGAGCGCCAGCTCCTTCAAGACCGCACGCCGTGCGGCGAGCGCCTCCGTCACTTCGTCCTTGAGCGCGTTGATCGCGGCGCCACTCTCCTTGCGCTCGTCTGGCGCCATCTTGCCAAGACCCGCGAGCAGGGCCGAAACCGTGCCCTTTTTTCCAAGCGCCGCGACCCGCACGGCTTCGAGCGAGGCTTCGTTTTGAGCGACGGCGATTTGGCCAAGAATCTGCGCTTGCAGAGTTTTGAGGTCCGGCATGTGTTGGTGATCCAGGCGAAGCGTTGAGCGGCTTTTGGCACGCCCGCGAAGCGATGTCGAGACGCGGCGAAACGCAACCTTCTAAGCGCCACCGGTGGCGGACGCGATCCAGTCCAGATAGGCTCGCGCGCCGTTCTCGATTCCGACCTCGACGATCTCGGGATTGGAATAAGTATGCGCCGTGCGAATGGCTGCTTCGACCATTGCGTAGTCGTTCGCGTTGATCTTGCAAAGCAGCATCCATTCTTGTGCGTTTTCCACCACGCCTTCCCACCGGTAAACGCTTGCGATTGGAAACATCTGGACACAGGCGGCAAGACGCTCCTCGACGAGACGCGTCGCGATCAGCTCCGCGTTCGCCTTGTCGCCGCATGTTGTCATCACGAGCGCGAATGGGGTTGGCATGAAAATCCGCTGAGGTTCGATTGTCCTAGCGCCGCGCGCCGATCCGTCTCGTCGCGGTACGAAGCCAGCGGCGCGCGCCGGGCTCGACCAGCGGCGAAATTTCCCGCCACACCCGCGCGTGATAGGCGTCGAGCCAGGCGATTTCTTCGCCGTCGAGGAGTTTTGGCTCGATGAGCGCGAGGTCGAGCGGCGCCAGCGTCAGCGTCTCGAAACCCAGCATCTCGCGTTCGGCGCCCGCGATCTCCCGGCGCTCGGCCACGACCAGATTTTCGATCCTGATGCCCCACTGCTCGGCATGATAAAAGCCCGGCTCATTCGAGAGGATCATGCCGGGTTCGAGCGCGGCGGACCCGAGCTTAGAAATCCGCTGTGGCCCTTCGTGAACGGATAAATAAGAGCCGACCCCGTGGCCGGTGCCGTGGTCGAAATCGAGACCCGCCCGCCACAAGAAAACCCGTGCGAACGCGTCTATTTGCGCGCCCGTGGTGCCCTTGGGAAAAACCGCGCAGGCAATGGCGATATGGCCCTTGAGGACGCGGGTGAACCGGTCGCGCATCAAGGCGGTTGGCTTGCCCACCGCAATAGTGCGGGTGATGTCGGTCGTGCCGTCCTCATATTGACCGCCCGAATCGATCAAAAATATCCCACTGCGGATCTTCGCGTTGGTCTTGATGGTCACCCGATAATGCGGAATGGCGGCATGGGCGCCGGCGGCGGCGATTGACGGAAACGAAACGTCCTTCAGCTTGCCCGTGTCGCGGCGGAAAGCTTCGAGCGCTTGCGCCGCATCGATCTCGCTGAGATTTCCGCGCGGCGCATGGATTGCGAACCAATGCAGAAAGCGAACCACCGCGGCCCCGTCCCGCAAATGCGCATTCCGCGCGCCTTCGAGTTCGGTCGCGTTCTTCCGCGCCTTCATCGCGACGACCGGATCTTGGCCCAACTCGCAGGCGCCGCCGGCCTCTTTCAGGATCGCGGCGAGCTTGGCTGGCGCCGTGGCGGAATCGAACAAGACCTTCTTGCCTTGTTCGCCAAGAACCTGGAGATCGCGCGCGAGACGTTCCGGCGCTTCAATATCGGCGAGGCCAGAAAGTTTGTCGCGCGTAGAATTGTCGAGCTTGCGCGCGTCGACGTAAAGGTGCGGCTTGGCTTCCTTCAAGATCAACGCATAGCCAAGCGGCAGCGGGGTATGCGCGACGTCATGGCCACGTATGTTGAAGACCCAGGCAACCGCGTGCGGATCGCTGACCACCAACGCATCCTTAGTACCGAGCGCGGCGGCGGCGCGGGCGAGTTTCCGTTTCGCAGTCTCGCCGGCAAATCTAAGCCCATGCAAGGTGATTTTGCCAAGCGGCGGCGCCGGGCGGTCCGTCCAGATCGTGTCGATCGGGTTCGGCTCCACGGCAACGAGTTCGGCGCCCGCGGCGTGCGTTGCCTTACCTAGGCCCTTCACCTGGCGCGGCGTGTGCAGCCAGGGATCGTAGCCAAGCCGCGCCCCCGGGCTAAGATTGGCTTCGAGCCAATCCGAAGGACTCGTCTCGGTCAACGCCACCGGTTTGAAGATCGAAAGATCGACTTGATCCTTGACTGCCAGGCTGTAGCGGCCATCGACAAAGATCGCGGCGCTACCTTTGAGCACAATGGCAAGCCCCGCCGAACCGGTGAAACCGGAAAGCCACGCGAGGCGTTCTTCGCAAGCCGCGACATATTCATTTTGGTGCTGATCCGCCCGAGGAACCAGAAACCCGTCGAGTCCGAGGCGGGCGATCCCGGCCCGCAAAGCCGCGATCCTGATCGCGCCTTGCGAGGGATCCGCCCGATCCTCGAAGGATTGATAGAGACTTTCGAACATCCGGCCAGAGTAGGACCAGTCCGCCTCCGCCGCAACATGGGCGAAGCATCGGAAAAGCCCTTTAGCTGAACGTCACCTGATGGCCAGCCCGCGCAAAAGCCGTTCCGAGGTGACCACCGATCAATCCAGAGCCCAGAATGCCGATGCGCATATGGTCACTTCATGTGCTTGTCGAAGAAGGCAATCACTTTCTCAGGATGCCTTCCGAAGTAATTATACCCGTCCTTGAAGCGCTGGGTGGTGCCTTCGATCCAGAAGAGCTCCTTCTCCTTGCTTCCAAGCAGGTCGAAGGTTTTTTGCGCATCTTCAGGATTTCGTGTCCATGAGTCCTTGAGCACCTGAATCATGAGCACAGGCATTTTCACGCTGGAGGCCCACAGATGCGGAGTCATCTCGGCGGCGACGAAAGCGCCCATTTTGAGTAGTTCAAGATCAATCAGCTCTTGGTATTGGCGCACACCCTGCAGGTCCGAGAAAGCGTCGTAGATCGCCCCCATGGAGACCACCATGGGGCTGCACATGCACAGCACATTCTGAAACAGGTCCGGGCGACGGTGGATCGCATGGTATTGCGAGTTGCCGCCCATGCATTGGCTATAGAGGCCGACCTTCATTTTCGAAAGCGTCGGGTGCGCGTCGACAAACTTCTTGACGCCAACGCAGTCGCGCCATTCCCACTGGCCAATACCGCTCAGACCATTGTTGGCGGCGCTGCTGTTGCCATGGTTGCGGATGTCATAGGTGAGCACGTTATAGCCGGCATCGGTCAGATGCTTGTACTGAATCACGAAGTCGATCTCGACCGCGTCAAACATGCTCCACGGCTCGCCAAGATGGCCGGGGAAACCGGCGCGGCACATAGGCAGCGCATGATTGAAGATGATCAGCTTGTCGCTTTCACCACCTTTGGCCGGTATATACCAGGCTTCCAAAGGAGTGCCATCGTCGGACGGGATATAGAGGTCCTTCCAGCCGGCCATGCCATAATCGTCCGGCGTCTTGTGGATCACGCTGCGTAATGGCCGGACGACGTTGGCGATCGCTTTTACCTTAGTGTAATCCTCATCGGAAATGACCTTGAGTTGCTCCAAGGCCTTTTCCATTCGTTCTTTCGGCATTCTGCTCATGGCTTCTTCCTTCTTGTTTCGTGGGTGGCGCGATCATTCAGGACTGGGCCGCTCACTCCGCAGCGATGCTCGACGATGAGGCCGCGCCCGCCGGCTTCTGCACGAGGGTGTTGCACAAGGGCCCTTCGGTAAGCGGCTTTTCGAGGCGCGGGACTTCGGCTTCGGTCCCGGCCTTAAGTCCGGCGGTTTGAAATCCCTCGCGCATCCCGCCGCGGCATCATAAGCCGCCCTCGGCGCGGATGATGTCCCATTCCCTATCGCTCACCGGCTGCACCGAAAGCCGCGCGTTCGTGACGAGCGCCATTTTTGCCAAGCGCGGATCGGCCTTGATGGCATCGAGGCTAACCGGCTTTTTCAATGCCTCGACCGCTCGAACGTCGACCATTCCGAACTTGCCAGTCGAATCGGATGGATCGGGATAATAGGGTTTGATGATTTCGACGATGGCAACGATCTCCTTGCCTTCGCCCGAGTGATAGAAGAAGGCTTGCTCGCCAACCCGCATCGCCATCAAATTTTGCTTGGCGCTGTGATTGCGGACGCCGTTCCAAGAGGTCCCCTTCCTGCCGGCCTTCATCTGATCGTGCCAAGACCAGTTGCCGGGCTCGGTCTTGATCAGCCAATGCGCCATCGATGCCGTCCCATTCGCAAGGGAAATTATTCGCGGATTACAGCATGCCGCGACTCGAAAAGGAATCGAGATCTTCGCGAGCGGCTAATCGCTTCCGGCAAATTCGGCTTTCGAGGGCCGTGCCAGCAGCCCCGCGATGGCTTCCTCGACGCCAATCCGTTCGGCGAGCACCGCATCGACGGCCGCCGCGATCGGCATGTCGATGTCCTTGGCGTGGGCGAGATCGACAAGCACGCCGCACGTATGCACGCCTTCGCAGAGGCCGCTTCGCGCCATCGCTTCGGCGGGCGTCAATCCCCGCCCCATCGCGACCCCGAGGGCATAATTCCGCGACATCGACGATGTGCAGGTGAGGATCAGATCGCCGAGTCCCGAAAGGCCCATCAAGGTAGCCGCCTCGGCGCCATGGGCCTGGCCGAAACGGCTGAGCTCGGCGAAGCCCCGCGCGATGAGGGCGGCTCCGGCACTCGCCCCGAGTCCGCGGCCGGCGGCGATTCCGCTCGCGATGGCGAGAACGTTCTTCGCCGCGCCGCCGATTTCGACCCCTCTGACATCGGACGACGAATAGAGCCGGAACGAGGGCGCCGCCAGCATAGTCGCGAGGGTGGCCGCGAGACCGCCGTCACGCGCGGCCAGAGTAACCGCGGTTGGAAGGCCTTGCGCCACGTCCGCGGCAAAGCTCGGGCCGGAAAGAATGGCTGGCGGATTGCCCGGCAATACCCCAGCCGCGACTTCGGTCGGGAACAGTCCGGTCGCGTGCTCGATGCCCTTGGCGCAAACGATGACTGGCACGCCCGCCGTTATGTGCGGCGCGAAAATTTCCAGGACCGGCCGCAGCGCCTGCGCGGGAACCACGGCGAGAATGAGCTCCGCGCCTTGGGCTTCGGCCGGTTCGGCGATGGGGTGGACATTCGAGAGGAGCGGAACGCCCGGAAGATGGCGCGCATTGATTCCGGTTGCCCTCATCTCGGCGACGTGCGCGGCATCGCGCGCCCAGAACGTGACTTCGGTCTCCTCCTCGCCGGTTGGGCGGGCGGCAAGGTTGGCGAGAGCCGTGCCCCAGGCGCCGGCCCCGAGAACGGCGATCTGGCGTTTACGGTTTGCTGCCATCGAATGCTTCCTCGCCCCGCCGGCCGCTGGGATGTGGTCTCATGCGCTATTTTGGCGTGAACGGCTTTGGGTTTGATCTTCGAAATAGGAAATAGTATTTGCTATGCTCGCAAGGGAATCCTTTTGCCCGGTCTTGCGCTGTGGCCCGGCGCGATGCGAAAAGAATGGGGTAATTTTTCGTCACATGACGAATTCTTTTGCGCGGTCTCCCGCTGCGGCCGTCGGCGCGCTGCTTGCCGTGGCCACGATTCCGCTTCTTTTACTTCTCACGAAGACGCAATCGGATACTTCTCACGAAGACGCAATCGGAACAATTCGCCGCAATGATCCTCGCCGCGATGGGCGCGATATACATCATACATCGGATTTGGCCTGCAAAAGGGCAACCGCGCCCAGATTGCGACCGAGTTGATCGTCGGCACGGGATTCTTTGCTGCGGCATTGGCGGCTCTTTGGGTCACTCCGTGGATCGTTCCGGTTGCTTATGTCGCGCATGGAATTTGGGATTATGCGCACCACCAAGGCTCAAAGCTCGCATCCGTACACTTAAAGCTCGTCGCCATACCCTTATGGTATCCTTCATTTTGCGCCGTCTACGACTGGGTGGCGGCGGCATCCTTGGCGGTTATGTGGAGCCTGCGGGTCTAAATGATCATGCCTAGGATGGCGCCCCATCCAAGCGACCGGGCCTGCGGAGAATCGGCTTCCCCGGCGCCACCCCACCGCCTCGCTATACGGGTCTATTACGAGGACACGGACTTTTCCGGTGTCGTCTATCACGCCTCCTATCTGCGTTTCCTTGAACGCGGCAGGACCGAGTTTCTCCGCGCGCTCGGTATAGAACACCGGGGGATTTTTGGAAAAGGCGGGGCGGACGCCTTTCATTTCGTGGTGCGTGCGATGACCATCGAGTTTCTCAAGCCCGCCCTGATGGACGACGAGCTTTGCATCGAGACGCAACCGTCCGCCACTGGGGGCGCCTCGATTGATGTGATGCAGAAAATCCGGCGCGGTTGCGAAGTGCTTTTGACCGCGAAAGTCAGAATAGCCGTTGTCGCGGGCGGCAAGGCGCGGCGGATTCCCGCCCGAATTTCGGCGAAGCTTAAGGCGTCGACGGTAGCGGGGCTGGACGTTTAAAGTAGCCTTAAACATAATGGTAATGGTGTTTTAACCTTGCTCGAGGCTAACTTTCGCACCGTGTCCATCCCTCTCGCGTTGGCGTCCGGCGCAAGCCGCGCGACAGGCTCGGGCGCGGGAAGCCCCAGAAATGACCGATTTCCCAGGCAAATGATGACTGAAATGGGTTTGACCCGCAGCACGAGCCTCACTTAAATTTTAGAAGGAACGATGTCATGAATCCTGCCGATATCGCAGCTTCCGGATTGGCGTCGCCAGCCATGGAGGTCTCTCTTCTCGGCATGTTCTGGTCGGCCCATTTCGTGGTCAAGCTCGTCATGCTGGGGTTGCTCGGCGCCTCGGTTTGGTGCTGGGCGATCATCATCAACAAAATGTTGCTATTTTCCAAAACCCAGCGCGCCATGGCGCAGTTCGAGGAGGTTTTCTGGTCGGGCGCCTCGCTCGACGAACTTTATTCGACCTTATCGTCGCGCCCGGCGTCGGGCATGGCGGCTTTATTCGTCGGGGCGATGCGGGAATGGCGGCGTTCGGTGCAAGGCGCGGCCTCGTCCTTCATGGGCCTGCAGGCGCGCATCGAGAAGGTCCTCGACGTTTCGATCGCCCGCGAAGTTGAAAAGCTCGAATCCAGCCTTCTGGTGCTGGCGACGGTTGCCTCGGCCGGTCCCTTCATCGGCCTGTTCGGCACCGTCTGGGGCATCATGACCGCGTTTCGCTCCATCGCGGCGTCGCACAATACTTCGCTTGCGGTCGTCGCGCCTGGCATAGCGGAGGCGCTTTTCGCGACGGCGATCGGGCTCTTCGCGGCGATCCCGGCCCTGATCGCCTACAATAAATTCCAAGGCGATGTCGCCAAGAAACAGGCGCGGCTTGAGGGTTTCGCGGACGAGTTTTCCGCGATTCTGTCGCGTCAAATCGATCAGCACAGCGTTCAGGACCGGGCAGCCTGATCGGTTGCATGCCAAAAAGACCGGCGTAGCCCCGCGCCGGGAAATTTGAAACCCCGCGCTGGAGAGTTTGAACATGGGCATGTCGGGCATGGCAATACGCTACAAGGGTCGGCGCGGGCGGCGTGGCGTGCCGCGTTATCGCGCCATGGCCGAGATCAACATGACGCCTTTTATCGACGTCATCCTCGTGCTTTTGATCATTTTCATGGTGGCCGCGCCGCTGCTCGCGACGGGCGTTGCAATCGACCTGCCGCGGACGAAGGCCGCGGCGTTGAACATCGAGCAAAAGCCGATCTCCGTCGCCGTCGATGACAGGGGCTCGGTCTATGTCATGGATCAGCCGGTGCAAGTCACTGGGCTCGCGGACAAGTTGAAGGAGGTCGCGACGTCCGGTGTCGACGAGCGAATCTACGTGCGCGGCGCAAATTTGGTGAATTACGGACGGATTGCCGAGGTCATGTCGATCATCACCGCCGCCGGATACAAAAAGGTCGCGCTGGTCACCAATCCCAACAAGAATTAAACCGCCATGCCTTTACCCGAAAATCCTGGCTTCGCGGTCTCGGGCGGCGTGCATATCGGCTTGCTCGCCTTGGCGCTGTTTTCGTTGTCGCAGTCACCTCAATTCGACGATGCACAGGACAGCGTACCGGTCGAAATTCTCAGCGCCCAACAATTCAATCAGATCATCAAGGGTGAAAAGGCAGCGGCCGAGGTGAAGCCGCGCCAACGGGCCGAAAAAATTGCCGAACTCGCCGAGCTCAACCCGCAACCTTCGCCAAGCGACGCGCCAAAGAATGTCTCCGCGCCACCGCCGCTGAAACCTCAAGTCGATCCGGGCCAAGCCGAGCCGCAAGAGGCGCCTAAGCCGCCTGAACATGGCATGGCCTCGCCACCGCCACGCCCAGCGCAGGAAACCGCGAAGCCAGCGAAAGCCGAGCAGGTCCAGCCGTCCGTTGTACCGCCGCCGAAACCGCCGGTCAACGAAGCGGAGGAAACAGCAATGCCGGAACCGGCCCAACCGAAGGCAGTCGAGCCGCCAAAAAAGCCGGCGCCGAAATTCAAGCCGGATCAACTAGCGAAACTGCTCGATCAGGAAAAGCAAAAGGAAAAACAAAAGCCATCCGCCGAGCCGCAACAAAAATTCGATCCTGGCGACATAGCCAAGTTTCTAAACAAGGAGGCCCCGCAACGAAAACAGGCGCGCGGGCATGACCTCAGTCAAGTGGCCTCGCTCGGTGCGCCGACGGCGAGTGCTGCCAAAATGTCGCCATCCCTTTGGAACCAGCTCGATGGGCTGCTGCAAGAGCAATATAAGCGGTGCTGGAACTTTGCCGGGCTTGGCGGGCAGCAAAAATACATTCCCGAGATTCATGTCCAATATACGCAGGACGGTTCGTTGATCGGCCAGCCCGAGCTGCTCAACCCGCCGTCCGACCCCAATTTGCGCGCTCTGGCCGAAAGCGCGATGCGGGCGGTCAGGCGGTGCGATCCGCTACGGATACCTTCCCAATATCAGCTCTATTACGACCAATGGAAAGGCCGGATCGTTCGCTTCGATCCGGAGGAAATGCTGTGAAATTTTTCTTCTCCGTGCTTCGTTCACGCGCGCGGCGCAATCTCCAAGCCGTCATCGGAA
>DATBYR010000046.1:0-3143 GCA_036513565.1 Methylocella sp.
CTCGCGGGAGCGAACAAATATCGATGGCCGCCATTTTTGTTCTTCAACGCGGCCGGAGGCATCGTTTGGGCGCTTGTGTTCGGAATAGGCGCCTTTGTGTTTGGCGATTCGATTCATCGCGTCAGCGGCCCGCTTGGGGTCGTCGCGCTTGCCGGTGTTGTCGCAGGCGCGATCGCTGTCATCTACATCGTTCGCCGCGAGGAAAGAAAGATGGAGAAAAAGCTCGCAAGACGCGATGTGGATCTTCGCACGCGCTCATGACAACGGCGCGGGCATGGGTGGCCAATTCTCGACACCAGGCCATTTGGTGGGGCCATTGTCTCGCGGCGCGGCGCCGATCTGCAGCCTTCCCAACTCACGCTATAGACGCGCTCAATTACGCCGCGCTTCGCAAGAAGGATGCCTCATGTCGCAAACAAAATTTTGGGCCGAGATGACCTGGACCGATTTTGAGGCCCGCGACATGGCGCGCGTCATCGCGGTTCTGCCGCTCGCCGCGACCGAGCAGCATGGCCCGCATCTGCCGCTTGGCACCGATACATTCATCGTGGAAGGCTATATCGCAAGAGTCGTAGAGCGCCTGCCGGACGAACTGGCCGTTTTGTTTCTGCCCGTGCAAAATTGCGGGCTTTCGACCGAGCACACGGATTTTCCCGGCACGCTCAGTGTTCCGGCCGAACCCCTCATCAGTGCCTGGACAGCACTTTGCGAATGCGTGCATCGCACCGGCTGCCGCAAACTCGTTCTTTTGACCTCGCATGGGGGCAACACGGCGATCCTCGATATTATCGCGCATGATCTTCGCGCGCGGCTTGGCATGCTGGTTGTCATGGCCTCCTGGCATCGCTTTGGTGCGCCGGATGGACTCTTTTCCGCGCATGAGCAAACGCATGGCATTCATGCCGGCGAGATCGAGACATCGCTGATGCTTAACTTCCGGCCGGACCTCGTGCGCGACGAAGAAGCCGCCGATTTCGCGTCCCGGAGCGCCGCAATAGAACGCGATTTCAACTGGCTGCGCGTCGGCCGCCCAACCGGATTTGGGTGGATGAGTCAGGATCTTTCCGCCTCCGGCGCCACGGGCAATGCGGCGGCCGCCAATGCGCGCAAGGGCGAAGCTTGCGCCGACTATGGCGCCGCGGCCTTCATCGAATTGCTGCAAGACGTCGATTGCTTCGATCTTACAAGACTGAAGGACGGGCCGCTGTCTTAAAGGCTCTGCGCCAACCGTACCAAACGCCTCCTTCGCGGATGTTTCAGCGAGATGAATGCCATGGCGTCTGTTTTCGTCGCCGGTACCAAGAGCCGCATGGCCTTGCGCGAGACCGGAAGGCAGGGGCCCGTGGCCGGAAACGTCGCCGCCTGATGACAACGCTGCTTCCCTTGGCTATAAACCCTTGAATCGCGAACGTTATGCGCCGCTAACGGCAAACCGGCCCGCGCGCTTTCGATGGCAAGCCGATGGCGGATCTTTCCCTCACGCTCAGCCCGCAAACGCCAGCCGACCTCGCGGCTATCGAAAAGCTCGACGAGCGCGCTTTTGGGCCGGGCCGGTTCGCCCGCTCGGCGTACAGGCTACGCGAAGGGGGCGAGCCGGACTACGCCTTGTCCTTCGTCGCGAGGGTCGGCACCTTGCTTGTCGGCGCCAACCGGATGACGCAAATTTGCTGCGCCAACCGGCCTGCGCTGCTGCTTGGCCCGCTGACGGTCGATCCGCCATTTCGTGCGGCCGGAATCGGCGAAGAGCTGGTGATGAAATCGCTCGGCGCCGCGCGGGCGGCTGGGCACGGATTGGTTCTTCTCGTCGGCGACATGTCCTATTATGGCCGGATGGGTTTCGCGCCGGTGCCGCCGGGCAGGCTAGTATTCGCGGGGCCGGTCGATCCGGCGCGTCTGCTCTATTGCGAACTCGTCGAAGGCGCCTTCGAAGGCGTGCAGGGCAAGGTGCGGCGGGCAAGGTAGCCCCGCTTTTTCTTGAAGCCTCCGCGCTTTCGCGCGAAAAGGGAGCCTTAGGAGATGATGCAATGCTAAAACCCCAAATTCGTTCGCTTCGCCTCACAAAATTATTGAACGGGATGCTTCAGCGGGGACCGACGAAACCGCTATTTGCCTTGTGGTAACGTGCAAAGGCCGGAAAAATTCCTGCCGTCATACGAGAGATTGTGTCTTTGACTATATGCTAGCACTGGGGACTCGCGCAATGCCCGCGACAAGCCTGTCAAGGACGAGGACGGGTTGAAGCTGCCATGTATATAATCGCCCGCAACATCTCCGGCCCGCGCTTGCGATGCGAAGCCTTGATGGTCGACAAGAAAAGCTTCACGCCCTGGCCTCCGGTCACCGAGGACGGCTGGCGGCGGGCCTACAAATTCCGCGACCGCCTGATGGCCGAGGTGGTGCGTCTCGAAATCGATCCCTTGGGGGAAGAACTCAAGGTCATCGAGGCGGTTTATATCCGCTGATCGCCCGCGCGCTTCAGTCGGGGAGAAAATTCATCGCGACGCCGTTGATGCAATAGCGCAAATGCGTGGGCGGCGGCCCGTCTCGAAAGACATGGCCCAAATGGCTGCCGCAGCGGCTGCAATGCACTTCCGTCCGCGTCATGCCATGGCTATGGTCATCGGTGTTCGCGAGGGCGCCTTCGAGGGGATCGTTAAAACTCGGCCAGCCGGTGCCGCTCTCGAATTTCTTGGCCGACACGAAGAGGCGCCGTCCGCAGCCGACGCACACGAAGGCGCCGCGGCGTTTTTCATGGTTGAGGGCGCAGCTTCCCGGTGCCTCCGTGCCACGCCCGCGCATCACTCGATATTGTTCCGGAGTGAGAAGGCGCCGCCATTCTTCATCGGTATGGGTCACGTCAAACGGCTTGACTTGCATGGTCCTTCGCTCCCATGGGGCTCGCGAATCAAGCCTCACACGTCCAAATTGGCAACGTTCAACGCGTTTTCCTGGATAAATTCGCGGCGCGGCTCGACGATATCGCCCATCAATTTGACGAAGATATCCTCGGCATCGTCGCCTTCCTTGATCTTGACCTGCAACAGGGTCCGCGCTTCCCGGTCGAGCGTCGTCTCCCAGAGCTGATCCGGGTTCATCTCGCCGAGCCCCTTGTAGCGCTGCATCTGCGAAATGCCCTTTTGCCC